>NZ_VMBJ01000040.1:0-45847 GCF_010608305.1 Stenotrophomonas sp. AS012628
GTTGCCTTGGCTTGAAGCCTCTGCAGGTGCAGGGCGCAGCCCTGCCGAAAAACACACATAAAAAAACAGCAGGGCGAGGCCTGCTGTTTCGGTGTAATGGTGCGCCCGGAGAGATTCGAACTCCCGACCGCCTGGTTCGTAGCCAGGTACTCTATCCAACTGAGCTACGGGCGCCCTGCGACAGGAGCGGAATTATGCGGATGTCGGCGCGAACCGTCAACAGTTTTGTGAAAATTTTCATCCAACTGAATGAAAAAGCTGTCAGCCACGGCGTCCGGCGCCTTCAGCCACGCGAAATGATCGGCGCGCGTGCCCAGTTCCTGCGCGGACAGCACGCGCAGCTGCGCGTCCACATTCGGCAGCTTCGCCAGCAGCGTCTGCATCGATCCGGTGGGGGCCAACCAGTCGTGCTCCATCAGCACCGCCTGTGCGCTGCCATGCACGCGCGCCATCTGCGCATCGAGGTCTTCGTCCATGCCGGACGCGGCGTAGTGGTTGTTCAGGCCCACGCGCGCCCAGTCGGCAATCAGCCCGCGCGCTTCGGTGCCACCAAAGCCGAGGCGACGACCATGCAGCACGCCCTGGCGCCGCGCGATCCACGGCAGGAAGCGGTAGACCAGTGGCAGCAGCCAGCCACGCGGTGGCGGGAACCCGCGCCAGAACGGTGAGCCACTGGCGGCCAGCCATAGCCGGTTGAAGTAGTGCGGGTTGCGGCCGGCATGCACGCAAGCCAGCTGCCCACCGAGACTGTGTCCACCGATGATCCAGGGCAGGGCGCTGGCGTCGTCATCCGCTGTGGCCAGGACCGCCTGGCTGGTTGGCAGATCCTGTTCGAGTACCTCGCGATAGCCCCAGTCCTGCGTGCGCGACGGGCGCAGTGAACTGCTGCCGTTGCCGCGCCACTCGTGCAGGTAGACCGCCACGCCCTTCGCCGCCAGCGCCAATGCCAGTGGCAGGTAGTGGCGCGCGGCCACGCCCAGTGCCGGCAGCCACAGCAGGCGCGCGACGGAATGTGCAGGCACGCAGGCGATCACTTCGTAGCGATGGCCGTCGTTGCACTGCACGGCGAGGATGCGTGGCGTCAGGCTCATGCGTGCGGTGCCGCGCCGAAATGGTCGAGCACCAGCACTTCGCTGCGGCCCGGCGCATAGCCTTGCTGCAGCCCACGTGCAACGTAGTCGATGCCGGCTTCGCAGGCATTGGCCAGGCTCAGGCCATTGCACAGCTGCGCAGCAATGGCCGAAGCCAACGTGCAGCCGGTACCGTGCGCGTCCAGTGGCAGGCGCGCATGGATGAATTCTTCGCTGCTGACGCCGTCGAAATAGCGGTCGATCACGCGATTGCCTTCCTGCAGGTGACCGCCCTTGAGCAGCACTGCGCCCGCACCGAGGTCGAGCAGGGCTGAGGCGGCCTGTTCTGCGTCTTCGCCGTTGCTGATCTTCCGGCCGACCAGCAGTTCTGCTTCCGGCGTATTGGGGGTGATCAGCGTGGCCAGCGGGATCAGGCGCTCACGCATGGCCTGCAATGCGCTGTCTTCCAGCAGGCGTGCGCCGCTGGTGGCGACCATCACCGGGTCCAGCACCACGTGGGGCGGACGATGCTTCTCCAGTGCGTCGGCGACGGCATGGATCACTTCGGCGTTGGCCAGCATGCCGAGCTTCACCGCGTGGATGTCGAAGTCGTCGAAGCAGGCGTCCAGCTGCGCGCGCAGGAAGTCGATTGGTGGCACGTGCACGGCGGTCACGCCGCGGGTGTTCTGTGCGGTCAGCGCGGCGATCGCCGAAAGGCCGTGCACACGATGCGCGGCGAAGGCCTTCAGGTCGGCCTGGATGCCGGCGCCGCCGCCGGAGTCGGAGCCGGCGATGGTTAGGGCGGAAACGGGAGTGGTCGGGCTCATCAGGCGATTGTGCCGTGGTCCTGCAGGGGAAGGTAGATCCACGCCATGCGTGGATGCCTTTCATCCGCTAGGCGGGGTCAGATCCCATTTCCGCAGGAAAAGGGATCTGACCCCCAGAGCGCGACCCTCAGTGCCGCCAGCGCGCCCACTGCTGGTACAGCACATAGCCCAGCCCGGTCAGGCCGGTCAGCAGGGCGGGGGCGAGCAGGGCGTCGTACTGCCAGCGCATGAACAGCCAGGCGCCGATGATGCCGCCGGCGAGGAAGCCGCTGATGATCAGGCCGCTGAGGGTCAGGCGTCGTACCTGCAGCGGCAGCCCACGCAGCAGGTGGCCCAGGCCGATGCCGAGGTCGGTGAACATGCCGCTGAGGTGGGTGGTGCGTACCACCGCGCCACTGAAGGTGGTGGCCATCGCGTTCTGCAGGCCGCAGGCCATGGCGGCGGCCAGTGCGCCCCAGATCTGGTGCTGTTCGAACAGCGGAATGGCCACCAGCAGCAGCGCCGATTCCAGTGCCAGGGCCACGCCGTAGCGACGGCCCAGCTGCAGGGTGCTGTCCTGGATCAACAGGCCGCTGAGCATCGCGCCCAGCGAGAACGCGATCAGCAGTCCCCACAGGTGGCCGACCGCGCGCCAGTCACCCTGGGCCAGCGCCATGCCCAACTGGCTGGTGCTGCCGGTCATGTGGCTGACGGCCTGGTGTTCGAAACCGAGGAAGCCGACGACATTCACCATGCCGGCCACGCACGACAGCGCGACCGCGCCGATCCAGACCCAGGTGGGCAGGCGAATTCCCATCGGCGGGGCCCCTCAGGGCCCGCCGAAGCCGCCGTTGAACTGCAGCTCGCTGAAGGTGTTGTTGGCCGGGTCGAACACCGCGCCCCAGAACTGCGTGCCGCCGTCACAGACGCGGATCGCTTCCCGTGCCGGATTGATGCCGCTGTCGTCGGGCAGGTGGAAGGCGTTGATATAGATCAGCCGCTTGCCGGCGCTTTCGATGCCGACGTACTGGCGGTCGAAGTCCAGCACCTTCGGTACCTGTGCCTCCAGCGATGACAGCCGCGCTTCCAGCTGGTCGACCTGCTGCCGGCTGGGCGCCCAGTAGCCGCTGACCCGCCCGGCCTCGCGGCCGGGGCTGGGTCGCGAGCAGGTGTCGAGCACCTGCGCGGCGATGATCGGGCGGGTGACCACCCAGGACTGGCCGGTACGTTCGGCGGTCGGCACGCTGGCCGGGCCGCGCGTGGTGGTGCAGGCGCCGAGCACGGCTGCGAGCGTGATCGCAGCCGCGGGCAGCAGCAGGCGGGTGCCGCGGTTCACAACACCTCCGAAGCGTAATCGGCCAGGCGCGAACGCTCGCCACGGCGCAAGGTGATGTGTGCACTATGCGGCCAGTTCTTGAAGCGATCCACCGCGTAGGTCAGGCCCGAAGTGGTTTCGGTCAGGTACGGGGTGTCGATCTGCTCGACGTTGCCCAGGCAGACGATCTTGGTGCCGGGGCCGGCACGGGTGATCAGCGTCTTCATCTGCTTCGGGGTGAGGTTCTGCGCCTCGTCCAGGATCAGGTAGCGCGACAGGAAGGTGCGGCCGCGCATGAAGTTCATCGAGCGGATCTTGATGCGGCTGGCCAGCAGGTCGTTGGTGGCCTGGCGGCCCCAGGTGCCGCCTTCCTGGTTGTGCGTGAGCACTTCCAGGTTGTCGGTCAGCGCGCCCATCCACGGCGTCATCTTTTCTTCTTCGGTGCCGGGCAGGAAGCCGATGTCCTCGCCGACGCTGACCGTGGCGCGGGTCATGATGATCTCGCGGTAGCGCTGCTGGTCCATGGTCTGGGCCAGGCCGGCGGCCAGCGCCAGCAGGGTCTTGCCGGTACCGGCGGTACCCAGCAGGGTGACGAAGTCGATCTCCGGGTCCATCAGTGCGTTCAGTGCGAAATTCTGCTCGCGGTTGCGCGCACTGATGCCCCACACGGCGTGGCTGCCGTGGCGGAAATCATCGACCAGCGACAGCACCACCTTGCCATCGCCGACCACGCGGCTGACGCGCAGTTCGACCTCGTCTTCGCCGGGCAGGTAGACGTACTGGTTCGGGTACCATTCCTCGCCGTCCTGCGCGAGGATTTCGTAATGGGTACGGCCCTTGTCGCTCCAGCTGCGCAGGTCGTCGCCGTGGCGCTTCCAGAAGTCTTCCGGCAGCTCGGTGGCGCCGGTGTAAAGCAGGCTGAAATCGTCCAGCGCGCGGTCGTTCTCGTAGTCCTCGGACACGATGCCGGCGATGGCGGCCTTGATCCGCAGGTTGATGTCCTTGGAAACGAACACCACCGGCAGATCCGGCGTCTCTTCCTTCAGGGCCAGGATCGCGCCGAGGATGGCGTTGTCCGGAATGACCTTGCCGAAGCTCTTGCCGGCATCGAAATGGCTGGTCTGGAAGCGCAGCTTGCCCGCGCTCTGCTTGCCGCGCAGCTGCAGGCCATTGGGCCGCTGCAGCGGAATGCCGTCGGCCAGGTTGTCCAGGCCCGATGCCTGCACCAGTTCGTTGAGGAAGCGGCTCACCTGGCGGGCGTTGCGGCTCGCTTCGGAGGTGCCCTTCTTGCCGTTGTCCAGCTCCTCGATCACCTGCATGGGCAGGTAGACGTCGTGCTCCTCGAATTTGAACAGCGCGGTGGGATCGTGCATCAGCACGTTGGTATCCAGCACGTAGATGCGCTTGCCTCGGGTCATCGTCGATTCCTGGTTACGGACAGGGAAAAACCACCACGGCCTGCTGCGGGGCAGGGTGATGGCAGACACAGTAGGCAGTGGGACTCACTTGGACTGGGAGGCCTTCAGTTCGGCGAGAACAGCATCGGCATGGCCGGCAACCTTGACCTTGCGCCAGGACTGCACGATGCGGCTGTCGGGGGAAATCAGGAAGGTGCTGCGCTCGATGCCACGTACCTGCTTGCCGTACATGTTCTTCATCTTGATCACGTCGAAGGCGGTGCACAGCGCTTCGTCGCCATCGCTGACCAGCGGGAAGCTGAAGCCCTGCTTGGCACAGAAGTTGTCGTGCGACTTCACCGAGTCGCGCGAGACACCGAGCACGACCGCACCGGCCTTCTTGAACTTCGGCAGCAGCGCGTTGAAGTCGATGCCTTCGGTGGTGCAGCCGGGGGTGCTGTCCTTGGGATAGAAGTACAGCACCAGCCAGTGGCCGGCGTAGTCGCCGAGAGTGGCCTGTTCGCCACCGGACAGCGCCAGCGGCAGGGAGAGGGTGGTGCTGTCCAGGGTATCGCCGTTGTTCATGAGGTCCTTCTGTCGAGCCTGGGTTCTTTCTACGACAATTGCATGAAACGCCACGCGCCCGTGAGAGGCGCGCGAAAAATCCGCACTTCCGATCAGAATTTCATCGGGTCCATGATCGCGTCCAGGTTCAGGTGGTCGCAGAACTCGAGGAAATCGTCGCGCAGCGCGGCGATGTGCATGTTGGCCGGCACGCCGATGGTGACCTGCGCGCTGAACATTTCCGCACCGGTCTGCATGGCGCGGTAGCGCGTGCTCTGCAGGTTCTCGATGGTGATGCCCTGGCGGTCGAAGAAATCGGCCAGCTGGAACAGGATGCCCGGCTTGTCGGCGGCGATCACCTCGACGATGTACGGCAGCAGGTTGGACTGCGCCTGCTTGGCGGCGGTGCGGTACCAGACCAGCTTCAGGCCTTCCTCGCGCTCGAGCCGGGTCAGCATCGCTTCCAGCTTGGCCACCGAGTCCCACGAGCCGGTGGCCAGGGCGGTGACCGAGACATCGCGGCCGACCGTGGCCAGGCGTGCGTCCACCAGATTGCAGCCGCTGTCGGCGATGCGGCGGGTGACGGACAGCAGGGGGGACTCCGGATGCGTCGTATAGGCGTTGATCAGGAGGTGGTTTTCGCTCGGCGCGGGGCGCGGGGTGGTGTCGGTCAAGGCGATTCCGGGTAATGCATGCGTTAGTCTGAATGCCCGCCAGAGGCGGGGATCCACCGGTGTCCAGCATACTTGCCCGTGCTTTCGCGCCGCAAGTAACATTCAAGTCGCCCCCGGCCTTTCATGGCGGGCGTTTTCCCTTCCCAGCCAAGAGCAGCACGTCCTTGTCCCTTTCCGGCCTCATCACCGCGCTGGCGACCCCGTTCCGGGCCGACGGCGCCCTCGATCCCGACGGTTGGCAGCGCCTGCTGCACCTGCAACTGGAAGGTGGCGTCCATGGCGTTGTCGTAGCCGGCTCGACCGGTGAAGCGGCAACCCTCACCGATGCCGAGTACGACCTGCTGCTGGCCAGCGCGGTCGAGCGCATCGGCGGCCGCATCCCGGTCATGGCCGGTACCGGCCTTTCGGGCACCGCCAAGACCATCGAACAGACCCGCCGTGCCGCCGCGCTCGGCGCCAGCCATGCGCTGGTGGTCACCCCGCCTTACGTGCGGCCGACCCAGGCCGGCCTGATCGCGCACTACCGCGCGGTGGCCGACCAGGGCGGGCTGCCGGTCGTGCTGTACAACGTGCCCGGCCGTACCGGCTGCGACATGCAGCCGGAGACCGTGGCCGAGCTGGCCAGCCATCCCAATATCGTTGGCATCAAGGAAGCGGTGGGTGACACCGGCCGGGTGCAGGCGCTGCTGGCCCTGCGCAGCCCGAAGTTCGCGGTGCTCAGTGGCGACGACGGTACCGCCGCGCGTTCGATCCGGGCCGGCATCGATGGCCTGATCTCGGTCGGTTCCAACGTTCTGCCGGGCGCCTATCGCCGGATGTGCGAGCTGGCCGCCGCGCACGACCACGAAGCTACCGAGTCCTGGGATGCGCGCCTGCAGCCGTTCCATGATTTCTGTGGCGTCGAACCCAACCCGATCCCGGTCAAGGCGCTGCTGCGCCGCATCGGCATCGGTCACGACCTGCGCCTGCCGCTGCTGCCGCTGTCGGCAGCGCATCATCCGGCCGCCGACCATCTTGCCGGCGACATCGCCGCCCTCGAAGCCCTTTCCAGCCACTGACCTTCCGTCTTGGTCTGACCCAGGAGATTCACATGCGTCAATCCGTTTCCACCGTCCGCGTGTTGTCCTACGCCCTGCTTGCCGTGGCTGTCGCCGCCGGTACCACCGGCTGCTTCAAGCGTGGCGTCAAGGGCGACTACGCCCTGGCCCCGGAAATGCGTCCGCTGGAAGTGCCGCCGGACCTGAACCTGCCGACCACCACCGGTGACAACAAGGTGCCGACGCTGGCATCGGCGACCAAGCCGGCCGCGCCTGCGGCTGCGGCCCCGGCCGTGGGCAACACCGGTTTCACCATCGCCGGTGGCAAGGACGAGGCTTTCGCCAAGGTCGGCACCGCGCTGGAAGGCGTGGAAGGTGTGACCATTGCCAGCCGCGCGCAGCTGCTGGGCTCGTATGACGTGGCCTACGAAGGCAGCAACTTCCTGGTCCGCGTGGTCGCCGTCGATGCTGGCGCCTACATCTCCGCGGTCGACCCGCGTGGCCTGCCGGCCACCGCCGAAGCGCCGGTGAAGCTGATCGCTGCGCTGAAGGCGAAGCTGGCGCAGTAAGGGCTGGTCGGGTGGGGGCGGGCCTTGGTCCGCACCCGCTCTGGTGGAGGCCGACCTTGGTCGGCGCTTCTGTGCCAACCAAGGTTGGCACCTACCGGATCGCAAGGTTGGCATACCGGATCTTGCGGTTGGCGTTTAGCAGAAAACAGAAAAGGGCGCCCGTGGGCGCCCTTTTCGTTGCCGCCGTGGGCGCTTCTCAGCGCTCCAGCAGCTTCAGCTTGTCCGGCTTGCCGTCCCATTCGCCAGCATCGGCGGGCGGGTCCTTGCGCACGGTCAGCACCGGCCACTCCTTCGCCAGCTCGGCGTTGAGGGCCACGAAACTTTCCTGGCCGGCAGGAACATCGTCCTCCGGGAAGATCGCGTTGACCGGGCATTCCGGTTCGCAGAGGGTGCAGTCGATGCACTCATCCGGGTCGATCACCAGGAAGTTGGGGCCTTCGTGGAAGCAATCCACGGGGCACACTTCCACGCAATCGGTGTGTTTGCACTTGATGCAGTTTTCGGTGACGACAAAGGGCATGGGCTGGGGGTGGATCGATTCCTGAACCCGCCAATTCTAGAACAGGTTGGCCCCCGGTGTCGGTGCGGGGCGGAAATCGGGCGTCTGGCAGGCGCGGCCGTGGCGGTCATTGGCGGCAGGGCGAGGCCTGTGCGACGCTGCGGGTCAGCCGGCTGCGTCGGATGGCCGGACCCCTTCCCAGCAGGATCGTCCATGTCCCCAGCCCAGCCCAACATCGCCTCCCATGGCGGTGAGAACACTGCATTCATCGTCCTGATCAGCTGCGTGGCCACCCTGGGTGGATTCCTGTTCGGCTTCGACAGTGGTGTCATCAATGGCACGGTCGATGGCCTGCGCCAGGCTTTCAACTCCAGTGAGGCGGCGCTCGGTTTCGAGGTCGCCTCGATGCTGCTGGGCTGCGCGATCGGTGCCTTCCTGGCCGGCTGGCTGGGTGATCGCCTGGGCCGTCGTGGCGTGCTGATCGCCTCGGCGCTGATGTTCCTGGTTTCGGCGCTGGGTGCCGGTGCCGCACACGCCTCCTGGTTGTTCATTGCCGCACGCGTGCTCGGCGGCTTCGCGGTGGGCGCGGCCAGTGTGATGTCGCCGGCCTACATTGCCGAGGTGGCTTCGGCGCGCTATCGCGGGCGTTTGGCCACGGTGCAGCAGATGGCGATCATCTGCGGCCTGTTCGCCGCCTTCCTCAGCAATTACCTGCTGGCCCGTGCCGCTGGGGCGTCGACCGAGCCGCTATGGCTGGGCCATGAGGCCTGGCGCTGGATGTTCTGGATGCAAGCGCTGCCGTCGGGGCTGTTCCTGCTGTTGTTGCTGGTGATTCCGGAAAGTCCGCGCTTTCTGGTCGTGAAGGGGCGTCAGCAGCAGGCGAGGGCGGTACTGTCGCGGCTGTACGGCGAGGCCGCTGCGGCGGCCAAGCAGGCCGAGATCAAAGCCAGCCTGGCGCAGGACCAGCACAAGCCGCGCTTTGCCGACCTGCGCGACACGGTCAGCGGCAAGCTGCGCCCGATCCTCTGGGTGGGCATCGGCCTGGCCATGTTCCAGCAGCTGGTCGGCATCAACGTGGTGTTCTACTACGGCGCGGTGCTGTGGCAGGCGGTGGGCTTCTCGGAAAGCGATGCGCTGCTGATCAACGTGCTGTCCGGCGCGCTGAGCATCGGCGCCTGTCTGCTGACGGTGCTGTTGATCGACCGCATCGGGCGCAAGCCGCTGCTGTGGATCGGTTCGGTCGGCATGTCGGTGGCGCTGGTGCTGATGGTGGTTGCCTTCGCCAGTGGCAGCCTGGCCGACGGTCGCCTGCAGTTGTCCGACGGCATGGGCCGACTGGCGCTGGTGGCAGCCAACGTCTACGTGGTGTTCTTCAACATGTCCTGGGGCCCGGTGATGTGGGTGATGCTGGGCGAGATGTTCCCCAATCAGATCCGTGGTCCGGCGCTGGCGGTGGCCGGCGCCGCGCAATGGACCTCGAACTTCGCGATCACCGTGACCTTCCCGATGCTGCTGGCCGGCATCGGCCTGGCCGGCGCCTACGGCATCTATACGGTGGCGGCCATCCTCTCGATCTTCTTCGTGGTCCGCTACGTGCGCGAGACCAAGGGCAAGGAGCTGGAGCAGATGGAAGGCTGACGGCGACTGGCTTCGGTTGCATTCCGTTGGCGCCTGCCTGTCCAGAGTGTGAGGGGGCAGGCCGCCCTCTCCAGGACACGCAAAAGCCCATCCATGGTGCTCGATGGCGCCATCCATGGCGCCAACGGTCCTGGAGAGGGCGGCCCGCCCCCTCCTGACAGTTTCATGGTGCGTGCGGATGCGGCGAAGTGCTGGTCGGTTGTTGCCGCAGCTCGCGGGAAACCGTCCAGAGTCGGTGGGGTCACCCAGGGCAGGACCGTTGGCGCCAAGGATGGCGCCATCGAGCCCCCATGGATGGGTTCGCGGCGTGTCCTGCCCTGGGTGACCCCACCGGCTCAAGCCGATTGCAGGCAGGCGCCAAAGCGACCAAGCCGATCGATGCCATTGCAAACCCCGGAAAACAGAAAAGCCCGCACAAGGCGGGCTTTTTCGGTTCCTGCTGCGGCGACTGGCGCTCCCTAGGGGACTCGAACCCCTGTTTTAGCCTTGAGAGGGCCACGTCCTAACCACTAGACGAAGGGAGCGTAACTGTGTCGCTGCCGAGGCAGGAGCGCTAGTATATGCACCTCGATGCCATTGGGCAATCCCGAAACTTCAACCGGAAGCGCCAACATCATTTCCTCTGCTACATCACCGTTCAGCCTGCGCGTCATCCCGCGCGACCAGCACACGATCTCCCGCAAGGACATCAGCCCGAACGCCCTGCGCGTGCTTTATCGCCTGCGCGATGCCGGCTTCGGCGCCTACCTTGTCGGCGGCGCGGTGCGCGACCTGCTGGTCAATGGCCAACCCAAGGATTTCGACGTGGCCACCGATGCCACGCCCGAACAGGTCAAGCAGCTGTTCCGCAACTGCCGCCTGATCGGTCGTCGGTTCCGCCTCGCCCACGTCGTGTTCGGCCGCGAGATCATCGAAGTCGCCACCTTCCGTGCCAACAGCGATGACGGCAGCGGCGACCGCGAGATGGAAAACGGCATGCTCGTGCGCGACAACGTGTACGGCACCATCGAAGACGACGCCATCCGCCGTGACTTCACCTGCAACGCCCTGTACTACGCCATCGAGGACTTCTCGGTGCGTGATTACACCGGCGGCTTCGAAGACGTCCAGGCGCGCCTGATGAAACTGATCGGCGACCCCGAGCAGCGTTATCGCGAAGACCCGGTGCGCATGCTGCGTGCGGTGCGCCTGGCGGCCAAGCTCGGCTTCCAGATCGAAGAGGGCACCGCCGCGCCGATCCCGCACCTGGCTGGCCTGCTCAACGAAGCCGCACCGGCGCGCCTGTTCGAGGAGGTGCTCAAGCTGTTCCTGTCCGGGCACGGCGTGGCCAGCTTCGAAGGCCTTGAGCGTTACGGCCTGCTCGACGTGCTGTTCCCGGAAAGCGCCAAAGCATTGAAGTCCAACCGCACCGGTGCGCTGCGCCGCATGCTGGTCGAGGGCCTGGCCAACACCGATGCGCGCGTGGCCAACGACGAGCCGGTCTCGCCGGCGTTCCTGTTCGCGCTGCTGCTGTGGCCGGCGTTCTGCCGCGCGCAGGCGACCCTGCTCAAGCAGGGCGTGGCACCGGAGGAGGCACAGCGCCGTGCTGCCGACCGTGTGACCGTGCAGCAGCTGAGCACCATCGCATTGCCGCGCCGCTTTTCGCTGCCGATGCAGGAAATCTGGCTGCTGCAGTCGCGCTTCAGTTCGCGCCAGCGCAAGCGCGTGTTCCGTACCCTGACCCACCCGCGCTTCCGCGCCGCGTTCGATTTCCTCAGCCTGCGCCAGGTCGCTTCGTCCGAGCATGCAGTGGATGTCGAGTTCTGGCGCGAAGCACAGGCGCAGTCCGGTCGCGAGCTGGAGTCGTCGCTGGATGCGATGCACAGTGAAGACGGCGATGACGAGAGCGGGGCACCGCGCAAGCGCCGCCGTCGGCGTCGACGTCCCGGTGCTGCTGCGGCGGGCGAGTAAGCGATGACCTTGGCCTGGATCGGCCTCGGCGCCAACCTTGGCGACGCGGCCGCGACCGTGGGCGCGGCGATTGCCGCGCTGGACGGCCTGCCAGGAACGCGCCTGCGACAGGCCTCGAGGCTGTACGCCACGCCGGCGTGGGGCAATGAAGACCAGCCGCCGTTCGTCAACGCGGTGGCCTCGGTCGAAACCACATTGCCGGCCGATGAGCTGCTGCAGGCGATGCTGGCGCTGGAGCGGGGCTTTGGCCGCGTGCGCGATCCGGCGGTGCACTGGGGGCCGCGCGCACTGGACCTGGACCTGCTGCTGTATGGCGCGCAGGTGCTCGACCATCCCGGCCTGCAGGTACCGCATCCCTACATGCACGAGCGTGCCTTCGTGCTGGTGCCGCTGGCCGAAATCGCGCCGGATCTGGCCATTCCCGGCCATGGCCGCGTGCAGGATGCAGTGATGCGGGTGGATGCCTGCGGGATCGCGCCGATAGGGTGATAATGCCCGGGTTATCTCCCCCGGTTATCAGCACATGAGCACCCACGCAGACAGCAAGCCCTGGACCGTTCCCGCCCTGGCCGAGGCCAAGCGCAATGGCCAGAAGCTGGTCATGTTGACCGCCTACGACGCCGGCTTTGCCCGTACCTTCGATGCCAATGGCGTCGACCTGATCCTGATCGGCGATTCGCTGGGCATGGTCGTGCAGGGCCATGATTCGACCCTGCCGGTGACCGTGGCCGACATGGTCTACCACACCCGCGCCGTAGCCCGTGTGCTGCAGCGTGCGCTGCTGGTGGCCGACCTGCCGTTCGGTGCCGATGCCACCCCGGAGCGCGCGCTGGATGCTTCGCTGCAGCTGCTGCAGGCCGGTGCCGAGATGGTCAAGATCGAAGGTGCCGGCTTCAAGGTCGACATCATCCGCTACCTGGTCGAGCGTGAGATTCCGGTCTGCTCGCACCTGGGCCTGACCCCGCAGTCGGTGCTGCGCCTGGGCGGCTTCAAGATCCAGGGCCGTGGCGATGCCGCGCGCCAGCTGGTGGAAGATGCCCGGGCCGTGGCCGCTGCCGGCGCCAGCATCATGGTGCTCGAATGCGTGCCGACCCCGGTCGCCGCCGAAGTGACCGCGGCGGTGGATGTTCCGACCATCGGCATCGGTGCCGGCCCGCAGTGCGACGGCCAGGTGCTGGTGCTGCACGATTTCCTCGGCCTGGACAGTGGCCATCGCCGTCCCAAGTTCGTCAAGGATTTCCTTGCCGAAGGCGGTTCGGTGGCCGGTGCCACCCGCGCCTATGCCGACGCCGTGCGCGACGGCAGCTTCCCCGACGAACAGCACGCCTACGCCCAATGATCCAGACCTTCAACGAGCTCGGCGCGCTGCGCGAGCAGATCGCCCAGTGGAAGCGCGAGGGCCTGCGCGTGGCGCTGGTGCCGACCATGGGCAACCTGCATGGTGGCCACCATTCGCTGGTGACCCTGGCCCGCCAGTACGCCGACAAGGTGGTGACGAGTATCTTCGTCAACCCGACCCAGTTCGGGCCGAACGAGGACTTCAGCCGCTACCCGCGCACGCCCGAGGCTGACGTGGCCGGGCTGGAGCAGGCCGGCTGCGATGCGGTGTGGCTGCCCAGCGTCGAGGCGATGTATCCGCTGGGCGTGGACAAGACCACGCAGATGCACGCGCCGGGTGTCAGTGAAGTGCTGGAAGGCGCCAGCCGCCCGGGCCACTTCGACGGCGTGTGCACGGTGGTGGCGCGCCTGTTCCTGCAGGTGCAGCCGGATGTGGCCGTGTTCGGCCGCAAGGATTACCAGCAGCTGGCCGTGATCAGGCAGATGGTGGCCGAGCTGTCGTTCCCGATCCAGATCGTCGGTGCCGAGATCGTGCGCGACGAGGATGGCCTGGCCAAGAGTTCGCGCAACCAGTACCTCAACGCCGAACAGCGACCGGTTGCGACGACCATTCACCGCACGCTGCTGGGCATGCGCGAAGGCTACGTGGCCGGGCACACGCGGGTGCAGATCGAGGCCGACGCCACGGCGGCGCTGCAGGCGGCCGGTTTCCAGGTCGACTACGCCGTGCTGCGCACGCCCGAGCTGGCCGAGCCGACCTTCGACGGCGGTGGCCGCGTGGCGCTGATCGCCGCGCGCCTGGGCACGACGCGCCTGATTGACAACCTGGAGTTCTGAGCCGCACGCGGCTTGGGGGCGCCCGCAACGGGCGCCTCTGCACTTCCCACGGACGGGAGACCGGAAATGAAAGCCGCCAGCACTGATACCGGCCGCCTCGCCCAGGCCTCGATCCTGGCGGTGCTGGCGGCAGGCATGTTGCCGGCCCAGCTGTTTGGCGGCCTGTTGTTCGCGCTCGAATTCAGGCGTACGCCGATGCCTGCGCTCACCGGTGGTGGGCTGATGTTCGTACTGGCCGTCTGCAATGCCATCGCGGTGTTGCTGCCGATGGCGCTGATCCTGCAGTCTCAGCAGCCCCTGCGCCGGGCCGGCTTCGTGCTGGTCGGCTTCGGGCTGGGCGCGCTGGCCATGGCCACCTGCGCCTGGCCGGGAGAAAACCAGGGGCCCTGGCTGCAGCGCCTGCGCTACGTCGATACCTTCGATGTGATCAGCTATGCCTTGCAGGTGCTGGCCGCGGGAGGCTTCGGGCTGGTCGCCGGGCTGGCCTTCCATACGGTGTTCCGGTTGTCTCTGGAAGGCAGTTCCGGGCACGCAGCGCCGCCGCCGCCGGGGGAGGGCACCTGAACAGCCTTCAGCGTCCTGCTGCAGCCCCCTGACGATGGTCAAGCGGGTGCTAGAATCCGCTCTTTCCTTTGCCGTTGCAGCGCCCCCATGCACCTGTCCCTGCTCAAGACCAAGATCCACCGCGCCACCGTCACCCATTCCGAGCTGAACTACGAAGGCTCGATCGCCATCGATGACAACCTGCTGGCTGCCACCGGCATCCGCGAGTTCGAACAGGTGCACATCTGGGACGTGACCAACGGTGCGCGCTTCTCGACCTATGCCATCCGCGCCGAAGCCGGCAGCGGCGTTGTCTCGCTCAACGGTGGCGCCGCGCGCCACGTGCAGGTCGGTGACATCATCATCATCGCCGCGTTCGCCAGCATGACCGAGCAGGAAGCTGACAGCTTCAAGCCGAAGCTGGTGTACGTTGATGGCAAGAACCAGATCACCCACACCAACGACACGATCCCGACCCAGGCCGCATGACAACGAACAACGGATTCGACTCGCTGCATTCCCATGCCCAGCGCCTGAAGGGCGCAAGCATCCCCAGCCTGCTCGCCGCCGAACCCGGCCGCGTGCAGGATCTGGCGCTGCGGGTCGGTCCGTTGTACGTCAACTTCGCCCGGCAGAAATACGATGCCGCGGCGCTGCAGGCATTGCTGGCTTTGGCCGCCGAGCGTGATGTCGGCGGTGCCATCACCCGCCTGTTCCGTGGCGAGCAGGTCAATCTGACCGAAGGTCGCGCCGCGCTGCACACCGCGCTGCGTGGCGATGTGGTCGATGCGCCGGTTGCCGCCGAGGCCTATGCCACCGCGCGCACGATCCGCCAGCGCATGGGCGTGCTGGTGCGCGCGCTGGAAGACAGCGGCGTCACCGACGTGGTCAGCGTCGGCATCGGCGGTTCCGATCTCGGTCCGCGCCTGGTCGCCGATGCGCTGCGCCCGGTCAGCGGCGCGCGCCTGCGCGTGCATTTCGTGTCGAACGTGGACGGCGCCGCCATGCAGCGCACGCTGGCCACGCTGGATCCGGCCAGGACCGCCGGCATCCTCATTTCCAAGACCTTCGGTACCCAGGAAACCCTGCTCAACGGGCAGATCCTGCACGACTGGCTGGGGGGCAGCGAGCGCCTGTACGCGGTCAGCGCCAACCCCGAGCGTGCGGCCAAGGCCTTCGCCATCGCCGCCGATCGCGTGCTGCCGATGTGGGATTGGGTCGGTGGCCGTTATTCGCTGTGGTCGGCCGTCGGTTTCCCGATTGCACTGGCCATCGGTTTCGAGCGTTTCGAACAACTGCTGGAAGGTGCCGCGCAGATGGACGCGCATGCACTGGATGCGCCGCTGGAGCGCAACCTGCCGGTGCTGCACGGCCTGACCGACATCTGGAACCGCAACGTGCTGGGCCATGCCACGCACGCGGTGATGACCTACGACCAGCGCCTGGCGTTGCTGCCGGCCTACCTGCAGCAGCTGGTGATGGAAAGCCTGGGCAAGCGCGTGCAGCGTGATGGGCAGCCGGTCACCACCGACACCGTGCCGGTGTGGTGGGGCGGGGCGGGCACCGACGTGCAGCACAGTTTCTTCCAGGCGCTGCACCAGGGCACCAGCATCGTGCCGGCCGATTTCATCGGCTGCGTGCACAACGATGATCCCTACACGATCAATCATCAGGCGCTGCTGGCCAACCTGCTGGCACAGACCGAGGCGCTGGCCAACGGCCAGAGCAGCGACGACCCGCACCGCGATTATCCGGGCGGCCGCCCGAGCACGCTGATCCTGCTCGACGCGCTGACCCCGCAGGCGCTGGGTGCGCTGATCGCCATGTACGAGCACGCCGTGTACGTGCAGTCGGTGATCTGGAACATCAACGCCTTCGACCAGTTCGGCGTTGAACTGGGCAAGCAGCTGGCCAGTGGCCTGCTGCCGGCGCTGCAGGGCGAGGATGTGGCGGTTGCCGATCCGATGACCCGCGAGATTCTTGCGCGGCTGAAGGGCTGATACGGGGTGCGGATGCGCCGGCGCCAGCCGACCATCCCATGTCTCGCCGGTTGCCTTCGATCCGGTCGCGCATGAAGGCTGCGCGGCCACTCATTCCGTCCTGTTTCCGTGCTGCACATGCCGCGCTTCCGCGTGCCTGCCGCAGCGCAGCTTGACTGTGCATTGCGTGCCAATGCAGTGTGCACGGGCGGCTGTACCTGTCATCCAGTATCGCTCGCAGCATGATGTTGATGCCAGGGACTGGCCGTATCCGAAGGAACGTGGAATCGATCCACGTTCTCAACGCCTCATGTTGTGAATGACAGGAGATTGCGAATGGATCTGAATGACGATGTTGTGTCCGGCTGGCTCAACGGCGCGGACGATGTGGATGGGTGCGCCAACCCTGCGGGTTCGCTGTTCATCTATGGCGCTGGGGCCACCGAGTCCGCGCTCACGTCGGCCTCCGACACCCTGATCACGGGTGGCGGTACCGAATGCACCACCACGATGTCGGTGGTCAATCACTGCCTGTGCTGTTGATGTAGCCCAAGCCGGCACGCAGCGGCTTGCGCTGCGTGCCGGCGACTGGAACAGACTCTGGACACTTTGCAGGGGGCGTAATGACCGCTTCTCCGGCTGCGGCCGCGTTTGCGCGCATCACCGAACATTTCCTTGCCGAGGCGTGCGCCGCGTTGGCGGCTGGCCTGCATGACCCCGCCATCGATCTGCGGCCGGACGAGCGCGCGCTCCTGCATGAGCAGGGCGATGCGGCGCTTCGTGAACATGCCCAGCTCAAGCTCAACCGCGTGCTGTTGCTGGAACTGCATGCGGCCGCGCGCGGTGGTGACATCGGCCCGCTTGATGGCGCCGGTGCGCTGGACGAATTCGTGGCCCTCGCCACCGGCGAGGGCTTCCATGAGCATCTGCAGCGACGCTACCCGGTGCTGCTGCCGCGGCTGTCGCGCATGCTCGAAGGACAATGTGCGGCCGTGGTGGAGCTGGCCGCGCGCATCGGCCGTGATCGTGCGCTGCTGACGGACCTGCTCGGCAGTCCGGCAGGATCGCTGCGTGCCGTGTCGCTGGGGCGCGGTGACCTGCACGGTGGCGGACGGACCGTGGCGCGGTTGCAGTTCGACGGCGGTACGCTGATGTACAAGCCGCGCTCGCTGCGTATCGATGCCACGCTTGATGGCCTGCTTGCCGCCGTCTTCGGCGAGGGCCCTGGCCGGGTACGCGTGCCGCACGTGGTGGATCGTGGCAGCCACGGCTGGGCCGCATTTGCCGCGCACCGCTATTGTTCCGGTGACGAGGAGCTGCGGGCCTATTACCGCGGTCTCGGCCACTGGCTGGCCATCCTGCGCCTGGTGGGCGGGACCGACATCCACCTGGAGAACCTGATCGCGGTCGGGCCGGTGCCGGTGGTGGTCGACGCCGAAAGCGTGTTCTCGCAGGTCATCGACGTCGAACCCTCCGGTCTGGGCGATGCCTACGACACGGCCGTCAAGCTGATGCGCAATTCGGTGCTGCGGACCGGTATCGTGCCGTTCCGCACCACCGGCCTCGGCATGGAAGGCGTGGACCTGTCCGCCGCCGGCGCACTGCCGGGCGAGCAGCCGTGCGTGCAGGTGCCGGTGATCATCGAAGACGGGACGGCGCCGGCGCGGCTGGGCCTGGTCGAGGCAGAGGTCGCCATCGCACAGAACCATCCAAGCCCGCAGCCGGATGTTTCGTTGTACTGGGACCACATCAGCGAGGGTTTCGTCGATGCCAGCGGGCGCCTGCGTGCGCTGGATGCCAGGGGCGAACTGATGCCGTTGCTGGCCGGCTTCGAAGGCTGTCAGGTGCGCGACGTGCGGCGGCCGACAATGGCCTATGCAGAGCTCGGGCGGATGCTCTGGCATCCAGCCTCGCTGCACAACGAAGCCCAGGCGGTGGAACGCGCGATTGATCTGCTGGTGCGCAATGCGGCGGTGTCGCCGGCTGCGCCATCGGACCTGGACACCGTCCGCGGCGAAGTGGATGACCTGCGCCACGGCGATATTCCGATTTTCACCTCGCAGCTGGATGCGGCCCGTATCCGCGCCATCGCCGACAACTGGCGCGCGATGCGCATCGATCTGGAAGACGTGACCATCCGCAGTACGCTGGTGGCCACCGATCTGAACCAGCATGCGCTGGCCCGCGCCGAGGCCCGGTCGGGCTACAGCTACGCGGCGCGGCAACCGCGCGCGGACGATCTGGATCAGCGCCGACGTACGCTGGCGGCACGTGCGGTGGAGAATCTTCTGCGGCTTGCCGTGCATGGTGAAGACGGTTCGATGACCTGGATCACGCCCGAGGTGACGCGTACCGGGTGGACGGTTCAGCCCGTGCAGCCTGACCTGTACTTCGGGCTGGGAGGCATCGCTTTCGCGCTGGCCGCCTACCGTCGCGAAGTGGAGCAGGGGCGCGCCGACGCCGTGGCGGGGCTGGATCCGGCCATCGAGGGCGCCATCGCGGTGTTCCAGACCATGTGCGAACGGCATCCCGCCGAGATTGATGGCGGATTCGTCGGTACGGGTTCCCAGATCTGGACACTGCTGGCACTGCACGATCTGCTGCAGCGGCCAGCCTTGCTGGCGTTGGCCGAGCACTGCGCGGACGCGGCGGAACGCCGCGGCTTCCGGGGGCCGGTGAAATTCGAACTCATTGATGGCGTGTCGGGCATGATCCTGCCGTTGCTGGCGCTCGCCGAGGCCACCGGCAATACGCGGTGGCTGGCATTGGCGGCTGCAGCGGGGCGCCGCATGCAGGATGCGGCGATCGTCGATGCCGAGGGCGCCCGATGGCCGACGCCGCAGTTCCGGGAGCCGATCGGTGGCTTTGGCCATGGCGCGATGGGCATGGGGTGGGCATTGGCGCGGCTGGCGCGCTCGGAGGCCGGCAGCGCGGCGGAGCGTGCTGACTGGCGGCAGCTTGCCGAAGGTGCGTTTGCGTTCCAGGCAGCGCTGTTCGAACCGCATACCGGGCACTGGCGCGACATCCATCTCCAGGACGGGCAGAAGAACTTCCCGACCTGGTGTCATGGCAGTGTCGGCATCGGTCTGGCCGCTGCGGATCTGTACGCCCGTACCGGCGATCCGGCGCAGTTGCGTGACATGCGGCGGGCTGTGGCCGACGCGCGCGGCAAATGGGGGTTCAGCCACACCCTGTGCCACGGCGATGTGTCCACCCGGGAGCTGCTGGTGCTGGCGGCTGCGCTGGATCCGGAGGGATGTCCCTATCCGCAGGATGAGGCGGCTATCGAGATCGTTTCTTCAATCGAGGAGCACCAGGGCATGGTCGGTGGCCTGACCCGTGCGGCGTTTACGCCGGGGCTGATGATCGGGCTGGCAGGCGCGGTCTACGGCTTCCTGCGCATGCACCCAGCCTGCGTGCTGCCCTCGCCGCTGCTGCAGGAGACCATGGCGGCGCGGGCCAATGCGATGGGGCCGCGTCCCAGCGCGATGCAGGACCGGCCGGCACTGGCGGAGGCCTGAGCCGGCGGGGACCGGCAGCGATCACCGGCTGGGATCGCGTTCCGGGCTCGGTCGCTTGGCCAGCTTGCGCTGCAGCGAACGCCGGTGCATGCCGAGCAGGCGTGCGGCCGCCGATACGTTGCCACCGGTCTCGTGCATCGCCTGCTGGATGTGTTCCCACTGCAGGCGGCTGATCGGCGTCATCGCGTCCGGCACTTCCATTTCGCCATCGTCGGCCGGGCCGTCATCTTCCTCGCCGAGGGCGCGCAGGATCATCGGTACCGTGGCCGGCTTCGGCAGGTAGTCGTCGGCCCCGAGCTTGATTGCTTCCACCGCGGTGGCGATGCTGGCGTAGCCGGTCACCAGCAGGATGCGCATGTCCGCGCGCAGCGCGCGCAGTGGTTGGATCAGTGCCAGGCCGGAATCGCTGCCCAGCTTCAGGTCGATCAGCGCGAACGCCGGCGGATGCTGGCGGGCCAGTGCCAGTGCACTTGCGGCGTCCTGCGCGGTCTGGGTTTCCAGCCCCTTGCGGGCCAGGCTGCGCTGCAGGGTACGCAGGTACAGCTCGTCGTCGTCGACCAGCAGGCCCAGGGTGGAGTGGTGAAGGCTCATGGGGTGTCCTCGCGTGGGGTCAGCGGCAGGCGGAAGCCGACGCGGCTGCCGGCCCCCTGGGCCGGGCGCATCCACATCTCGCCGTCGAGGCGTTCGATGGTGGCATGGGACAGGGCCAGGCCGACGCCCATGCCCTCGCTTTTGCTGCTGCCGAACAGCTTGCCCGGCAGCACCGCGGCGCGGGCGTCGAAGCCGTGGCCGTAGTCGCGCACCTCGCCGATCAGATCGTTGCCTTCGATGCGCAGGTCCAGGTCCACGCGCGGCCGGCCGGCCTGTTCGCCGGCATCGGCGGCATTGTTGAGCAGGACCATCAGCAGATGGCCCACGCCGGGATCCAGCGGCAGCCGCAGCGGTGCATCGTCGTTGCGGTGCAGATCGATGGTCGGACGCACCAGTCGCCACTGTTCCAGCACCTGCTGGGCCGTGGATACCGCCCGGCCCGGGCCGTCCGCCGAGGCCGGTGCGGCCAGCGCCAGCACGCGCTCACGGCACTGCACCAGCAGCTCGCGCAGGGTTTCCATGTCTTCGCGGACTTCGGGCTCTTCGCTGCGCTCGGCGACGTCATCGGCGAGCAGGGTCATGGTCGCCAGCGGCGTGTTCAGTTCATGTGCCACCGAGGCGGCATGGGTGGCCAGGGCGACAATGCCCTCGTTGCGGGCGAAGCGTTCGCGCAGGGCCGACAGTTCCAGTTCGCGCTGGCGCAGCGCCAGTGCCAGGCGGGTGGAGAAGGTCAGTACGACCGCAGCGGAAATCAGGAAATTGGCGACCACGCCCCAGCGGTTGAGGTCCTGCGCGCGGAAATAGCCATCCGGCAGCGACTGGCCGAAGATGCCGCTGGCGGCGTAGCCGAGCAGGCAGGCCAGCGCGACCGCCAGCGCCCAGCGCAGGGGCAGGGCGAACGCGGCCAGCGCGATCAGGATCAGGAACAGCGAACTGAACGGGTTGGCCATGCCGCCGCTCCAGCCCACCATCCAGGTCAGGATGATCACGTCCACCAGGATGTGGCCGAATGCGGTCAGTGGCGCGGTGTCGGCTGCTTCCGGGCGCAGCTGGGTGTAGATGTTGAACAGGGTCAGCACGGCTACGCCGGCCCACAGCGGCAGCTGCGGCAACGGCAGGCCCAGCACCCAGGTGGCGACCAGGATGGTGGCGGCCTGGCCACCTACGGCAAGCCAGCGCAGGCTGCACAGGGTTCGGAGAAACGGGGCGTCGGGACCGGTCATTCACGCTCATCGTATGCGTTCACGCGTGACCGTGCCTGCGACAATCGGCCGCAGCCGTGCCGCCGGCTGAATGCGAGTCACCCGGAATGCGGGAGCGGGCGGTAGAATGCGCCCATGCACGACGCCGTCACCCGCCCGACTCCCCCCTCCGATGCCACCTCCTGGCCCCGCCGCCAGACCCACGCCGTGCAGATCGGCGGGGTCACCGTAGGTGGAGGCAAGCCGGTGGTGGTGCAGTCGATGACCAACACCGACACGTCCGACGTGGCCTCCAGCGTGAAGCAGGTGGCCGAGCTGTGGCGTGCGGGTTCGGAAATGGTGCGTTTGACCGTCAACACCGTTGAAGCCGCTGCGGCGATCCCGCGCATCGTCGACAAGCTGGCGATGATGGGCATCGACGTGCCGCTGATCGGTGACTTCCACTACAACGGCCACCAGCTGCTGACCGCCGAGCCGGCGTGTGCTGAAGCGCTGGCCAAGTACCGCATCAACCCGGGCAACGTCGGCTTCGGCAAGAAAAAGGACCTGCAGTTCGCCCAGCTGATCGAGTTCGCGATCCGCTACAACAAGCCGGTGCGCATCGGCGCCAACTGGGGCTCGCTGGACCAGGTCCTGGCGGCGAAGCTGATGGACGAGAACAACCTGCGCGAACAGCCCTGGGACGCCGGCCGTGTGCTGCGCGAGGCGCTGATCCGCTCGGCGCTGGATTCGGCCGAGCAGGCGGTGGAACTCGGCTTGCCGCGCGACCGCATCGTGCTGTCGGCCAAGGTCAGCGGCGTGCAGGAGCTGATCGCGGTGTACCGCGACCTGGCCCAGCGCTCGGATTTCGCCCTGCACCTGGGCCTGACCGAGGCCGGCATCGGCAGCAAGGGCATCGTCGCCTCGTCCGCGGCGCTGAGCGTGCTGCTGCAGGAAGGCATCGGAGACACGATCCGCATCTCGCTGACCCCGGAACCGGGCCAGTCGCGCACGCAGGAAGTGATCGTCGCCCAGGAACTGCTGCAGACCACCGGCCAGCGTGCCTTCACGCCACTGGTCACGGCCTGCCCGGGCTGCGGCCGCACCACCTCCGAGTTCTTCCAGGAGCTGGCCAAGGTGGTGCAGAACCACGTGCGCGAGAAGATGCCGCTGTGGAAGATCCAGCACCCGGGTGCAGAGAACATGACCCTGGCGGTGATGGGCTGCATCGTCAACGGGCCGGGTGAGTCGCGCCATGCCAACATCGGTATCTCGTTGCCGGGCACGGGTGAAACGCCTGCAGCGCCGGTGTTCGTCGATGGCGAGAAGAAGGTGACCCTGCGTGGCGACAACATCGCCCAGGAGTTCGTCGCCCTGATCGACGATTACGTCGAACACACGTATGTCCGAAGCGCCGGATAAGCCTGCGATCCTCGCTGCACCGGAGTCCGCCTCCGGCTTCCGCCACTGGATGGCGCGCAACGCCTGGCGCCTGGTCCTGCTGTTCGGCGGTGTGTTGCTGCCGCTGGCCGGCTTCGTCGCCCTGGCTGACGAGGTGCACGAGTTTGAATCGTTCCATTTCGACGCGCCGCTGCTGTGGCAGATGCATGGCCTGCATTCGCCGCTGCTGGACCGCTTCTTCGTGCTCATCTCCAAACTGGGCTACGAATGGTTCCTGATCCCGGCCGACGTGCTGATCATCGGCGCGCTCCTGGGCTACCGGCGTTGGCGCGAGGCCACCTTCGTGGCGGTCAGCTTCGTCGGCTCGGCGCTGCTGAACATGGGCAGCAAGCACTTCTTCCAGCGCCAGCGCCCCAGCCTGTGGGAATCGATCGCGCCGGAATCGACGTTCAGCTTCCCCAGCGGCCACGCGATGGGCTCGATGACCCTGGCGGTGACCCTGGTACTGCTGGCCTGGAACACCCGCTGGCGCTGGCCGGTGCTGCTGCTGGCGCCGGCATTCAGCCTGCTGGTCAGCGTGTCCCGGGTCTATCTGGGGGTGCATTACCCCTCCGATATCCTGGCCGGATGGTGTGCCGCGCTGGTTTGGGTGGTAGGGTGCTATCTGGTCATGTTCAGTCGCCGGCACCCTTGGCGACGTCACGGCCCGCCGCCAGCGAAGGCCAGCGAAGCATCATCACAGGGGGATTGACGTGGATGGCCCTTGAGGGACATCTACGTGATAGATCAGTTGTTTCGTTGCAGCAGGTTCTGCAAGACAGGGGGCAAGCACAACGCGCGGTACTGTGATGCGCAGGGCAGATTGCCGGGGTCGCATTCCGAACGCGCTTGCAGGGGTATCGGCACCCCACCTAGCTTGACCTGCAATGGCCGCATTCGAAGAGGTACGTGAATGACGATTCGAGTCTACCTGGTGGATGACCACGCACTGGTCCGCACCGGTATGAAGATGATTCTGTCGGGGGAAACCGACATCGAGGTGGTGGGCGAAGCCGAGACCGGCGAGGACGCGCTGCGCGAGGTCCGCCAGCTGCTGCCGGACGTAGTGCTGTGCGACCTGCATCTGCCGGGTGTGAGCGGCATGGAAGTGACCGAGCGCATCGTGCGCAGCCACCGCAATACCCGCGTGGTGATCGTGTCGGTGCTGGAAGATGGCCCGCTGCCGAAGCGGCTGCTCGAAGCTGGTGCTGCCGGCTACATCGGCAAGGGCTGCGATGCGCAGGAACTGCTGCGCGCGGTGCGCGACGTGGCCGGTGGCCGTCGCTACCTGGGTACCAGCATCGCGCAGAACCTGGCGCTATCGACGGTGGAAGGCAACGGTTCGCCGTTCGACAGCCTGTCGCCGCGCGAGCTGGAAGTGGCGTTGCTGCTGACCCAGGGCCTGCGCCAGGAAGACATCGCCCGCCGTCTGAGCCTGAGCGCGAAGACGGTGAACACGCATAAGGCGCGGTTGTTCGAGAAGATGGGGATCCACGACAACATCGCGTTGGCGCGGATGGCCAGCCAATACGGGCTGGTGGATCCGGCACGGCCGCTGTAAGGGATTCGGCCAACGGCTGAGCCCCTCGCGGTGTGCGGCAGGATTCGTGGGATTGGCCCTGCGGAGGGATTGCGCAGGGGACGCCGTGAATCCATCCCTGGAGGCTCGGGCGCGCCATCCATGGCGCTTACGCCCCTGCGCAATCCCTCCGCAGGGCCACGGACAGGTTCCGTGCGCGTCCACCGCGGAATGAAGAAGGAAGAGCAGGAAGCGGGTCGCGCGCTGCGCGCGCTCTGGATGCTGGCCCTGTAGAGCCGAGCCCATGCTCGGCTGCTTTCCATTCCGCTGGCGTGGAGCCAAGCGTGGGCTCGGCTCTACAGCTGCGTCGGGCTCAGTGGCCGCGGACGCGCTTGATGATCTTCGCCGCGTCGGCGGCGCTGGCGCGCACCTTGTCCCATTCGCCGTCGGCGATCCAGTTGCCCGGCACCATCCACGAACCGCCGATGCAGACCACGTTCTTCTGTTCGAGGTACTCGGCGGCGGTGTTTTCGGTGATGCCGCCGGTCGGGCACAGCTTCAGGTCGGCGACCGGGCCGGCCAGGCCCTTGATCATCGCCAGGCCACCCACGGCCGTGGCCGGGAACAGCTTGCACACGCGGAAGCCGCGCGCATAGAGCGACAGAAGCTCGGTCGGCGTGGCCGCACCCGGCACCACCGGTAGCGGCGCAGCGGCCAATGCATCGGCCAGCGCCGGCGGCGTACCAGGCGTCACCAGGAAGTCCGCGCCCGCATCGATCGACTGCTGCATCTGCTCCACGGTCAGCACCGTGCCCGCGCCCACCACCACATCCGGCAGCTCGCGCTTGAGCATCGCCAGCGCTTCCATCGCCACCGGTGTCCGCAGCGTCAGCTCGATGGCCGGCAGGCCACCTTCCAGCAGCGCCGCACTGACCGCCCGCGCCTGGTCCAGCGTATGAATCGTCACCACCGGCAGGATGCCCGCCGCATGCAACAGCTCCGCCGCCTTCACCTGATGTTGTTCGATACCCATGCTTTTGCCCTTGCCTTTGCTCTTCTTGATTCAGTGGCCGCAGCGCAGATGACGCGCCGGGAATTGTCCAAGGGCAGTAGAGCGCCCTGGCCGGGACCGTGAGCGGCATGGATGCCGCGATCGAGCCCCCATGGATGGGTTTACGGCGTGTCCGGGCCAGGGCGCTCTACTGCCCAGGCCGGGAAGCCTGCCGCGGCTTTTCGCTTCAGGCGTCCTTCGCCTCATGCGGTGCCGCCGCCGCCGCGGCATCATGCCCCAGCTCGTACTCCGCGTCGTAATCCCACGGCCCACCATCGGCCGCCGCCGGTCCACACGAAATCGAAATCGCCCCCTGGTCGGCCGGACCCACCATGCGACGGTTGATCGCAAACAGATTGCGGCCCAGGTCATGCGCGGCCGGCGCGGTGTTCGGCGCCAGCGGACGTGCTGCCCATTCCGCCGCATCCACCAGCACTTCCAGCGTGCCGGCCTCGCCATCCAGGCGGATCATGTCGCCTTCGCGCACTTTGGCCAGCGGGCCACCGCGCGCCGCTTCTGGCGTCACGTGGATCGCCGCCGGAATCTTGCCCGAGGCGCCGGACAGGCGGCCGTCGGTGACCAGTGCCACACGCCGGCCCTGGTTCTGCAGCAGGCCCAGCAGCGGCGCCAGCGAATGCAGTTCGGGCATGCCGTTCGCACGCGGGCCCTGGTATCGCACCACCGCCACAAAATCCTGCGGCAGCAGGCCACCGGCGTGCAGCTTGTTCAAAACCTGTGGTGCATCCACCACCACCGCCGGTGCTTCGATCGTGCGGTACTGCGGCTTCACCGCCGACAGCTTGATCAGCGACTTGCCCAGGTTGCCGCGCAGCAGGCGCAGGCCGCCTTGGTGTTCGAACGGGTTGTCGACACCGCGCACTACTTCGTCATCGGCGCTGCGTTCCAGGCCCGGCAGATAGACCAGCTGGCCGTCGCGCAGCTGCGGCTCGCGCGCATAGTCGGCCATGCCGCCACGCGCGACGCTCACGAGGTCGCCGTGCATCAGGCCCGCCTTGATCAGCTCGCCGAACACGAACGCCGGGCCGCCGGCCGCAGCGAAGCGGTTCACGTCGGCGTCGCCGTTCGGATAGACGCGGGCCAGCAGCGGGATCAGCTGCGACAGCTCGTCGAAGTCGTCCCAGGTCAGCACGATGCCGGCGGCGCGTGCCACGGCGATCCAATGGATGGTGTGATTGGTCGACCCACCGGTTGCCATCAGCGCGATGACCGCGTTGATGATCGCGCGCTCGTCGATGATCCGGCCCAGCGGACGGAAGTCATCGCCCAGCGCGGTGATGTCCAGCGCACGTTCGGTGGCTTCGCGGGTCAGTGCATCACGCAGCGGCGTGCCCGGGTTGACGAACGACGCACCCGGCAGCTGCACGCCCATCGCTTCCAGCAGCACCTGGTTGGAATTGGCGGTGCCGTAGAAGGTGCAGGTGCCAGCGCCATGGTACGACGCGGACTCGGCTTCCAGAAGCTCTTCGCGGGTCGCTTCGCCGGCGGCGTAGCGTTCGCGCACTTCGGCCTTCTGCTTGTTCGGAATGCCCGGGGTCATCGGGCCGGCCGGCACGAACACCGCCGGCAGGTGGCCGAAGGCCAGTGCACCGATCAGCAGGCCCGGCACGATCTTGTCGCACACACCGAGGTAGACGGTGGTGTCGAACATGTCGTGGCTGAGCCCGATGGCGGTCGCCTGTGCGATCACATCGCGCGAGAACAGCGACAGTTCCATGCCGCCTCGGCCCTGGGTGACGCCGTCGCACATCGCCGGCACGCCGCCGGCCACCTGTGCGGTGGCGCCCAGCTCGCGGGCGATCTCGCGGATCTGCTCGGGATAGGTCTCGAACGGCTGGTGCGCCGACAGCATGTCGTTGTACGCGGTGATGATGCCCAGGTTCGGCGTCACGCCACCGCGCAGGCGGCTCTTGTCGGTGCCGCCGCAGGCGGCGAATCCGTGGGCGAGGTTGCCGCAGCTCAGGCGGCTGCGGAACGGGCCCTCACGCAGGGAGGCATCGATCGCGGCCAGATAGGCGGCACGCGAGGCGGCGCTGCGGCGGATGACACGCTCAGTGATGGCTTGCAGTTGCGGATGGAGGCTCATTGGCTACCGGCGTTCGTGGTGGCGAGAGGCAAGCGGCGGCGCGGCGCCGCCGCCGACATCAATCAGCCCAGTGCACGCGCAGGCGCGCGCCGTCCAGGTTGATTGCATTGAGGATCGGGTACTGCTGGGCGTCGTTGCTGTCCAGCGCCTGGCGCAGCACCTGCAGCTTCTGCTTGCCGCGCAGCAGCAGCAGGCGCTGGCGGCACTGGCCCAGCCCGTGCGGGGTCAGCGTGATGCGCAGCGGCCACTGGTTCGCGCCCGGGCAGCCGGTGGCGTCCAGTGCCGCGTAGGGCAGGGTGCTTTCCAGTGCGCGGGCCAGGTCCTTCGAGCCCGGGAACAGCGAGGCGGTGTGGCCGTCGTTGCCCATGCCCAGTGCCACCAGGCTCGGCGGCTGGCTGTGCTGGGCCTGCAGGTTGGCGGTGTAAACGCATTCCGGCAG
The DNA here is from genome assembly GCF_010608305.1 of Stenotrophomonas sp. AS012628. Classification (NCBI taxonomy): domain Bacteria; kingdom Pseudomonadati; phylum Pseudomonadota; class Gammaproteobacteria; order Lysobacterales; family Lysobacteraceae; genus Stenotrophomonas; species Stenotrophomonas sp. AS012628. The sequence continues at coordinate 28,063 of NZ_VMBJ01000040.1, forward strand.
CGGCTTTCCGATCCGTACCAGCGGATCGAAATGCGCACCTTCGGCGCGCTTGAGCAGGTGCTCGCGCACCAGCCAGGCGTTGCTGTCGCGATCCTGCGGCGACAGCCAGCGCTCGTCGGCCAGGCTCACTTCCACCCGGTCCCAGTGCACGTCCAACTCGGCCAGCGCCTGGTAGACCGGCGCCGGCGTGGTGCCGCCGGACAACAGGATGCGGGCGCGGCCCACTTCGTTGATGTCGTGGTTGAGGGTCTGCGCCATATCGGCGGCCACTGCCTCGATCCAGCCGTCGGCATCGCCGTGGCTGATGAACTCGATGCGGTCGTCGTGGAAGGTGGGACTCATGCGGCAACTCCAGGTGCGTCACGTTCGGCGTCGGCTGCATAGGCGGCGGCGCCCAGCAATCCGGCGTGGGGATGCATCACGGCCAACGAGGGAACGCGCGCCATGATCGAAGAGAACCGCCCCTTGTGTTCGAAGCGCTGGCGGAAACCAGAGTGCTGCAGCGAATCGAGCATCTTCGGAGTCAGACCGCCGGTCAGGAACACGCCATCCCAGGCACCCTGGGTCAGTACCAGGTCGCCGGCAATGGCGCCGAACACCGCGCAGAACACGTCCACGGTGCGCATTGCCTGCGGATCGCCATGCAGGGCACGGGCGGTCACGTCCACCGGCTGCAGCTGGCCGGGATCGATACCGGCCATCTCGCACACCGCGCGATGGATGTTGACCAGGCCCGGGCCGCAGATCAGTCGCTCGTTGGAGACGCGGCCGAACTGCTCGGACAGGATTTCCAGGATGCGGATCTCCTCCGGAGTTCCCGGCGGGAAGCTGACATGGCCGCCTTCGGTTTCCAGCGGATAGCAGCGTCCGTGGCGCAGGATCAGGCCACCGACACCCAGGCCGGTACCCGGGCCGATCACCGCGTAGTTGCGCGGCTGGCCCGGCTTGCCCGGCACCCAGGCGGCACCACCGACCTGGACCACGTCATCGGGCTGCAGCAGTGAAATCGCCATCGCCTGTGCGGCGAAATCGTTGATCAGGTGCAGTTCGTCGAACCCGAGCATCGCTGCGGTGCGGCTGCGCGAGATCACCCACGGATGGTTGGTGATGCGCGCTTCGTCACCATCAACGCGACCGGCCACTGCGAACACGCCGCGGCTGGCGGTGGCGCCGATCTGTTCCAGATGGTGGCGCGCGGCATCACCCAGCGATGGGAACTCCGCCACCGCGTACTCGCGGATGCTGTCCTTCTGCAGCGGTGCGTCCTGCGAGGTGTCGGCCAGGGCGAAGCGGGCGTTGGTGCCGCCGATGTCGGCGACCAGCACCGGCTGCGAGCTGGCACTCATGCCGAGGCTCCGCTGTCCGGCGCGTCCACGCCCTGCGGCAGGAACTCGCCCGCATTGCTCGGGCCCCATTGGCCGGCGGGGTAGGGCTCCAGCGGCAGCTTGGCGTCCTTCCAGGCATCGGCCACGCTGTCGATCCACGCCCAGGCGGCGCGCACTTCGTCATCGCGCACGAACAGCGTGTGGTTGCCGTTGAACGCATCCAGGAACAGGCGCTCGTACGCGATGCGGCGGTGCAGGCCGGTCGGCACCGACAGCTCCAGCTCCAGCGGGTGCAGTTCCAGCGCGCCCCATTCCGGGCCGGCCAGGCTGCTCATCAGGCCCAGTTCGATGTTTTCCTGCGGCTGCAGCTGGAACACCAGGCGGTTTGGTGCGGCCTGCGCGCGCTGCGGGCGCTCGAACAGCCAGTGGGTGACCGGCTTCAGCGTGACCACCACGCGGGTGGTGCGCTCGGGCAGGCGCTTGCCGGTGACCAGGTGGAACGGCACGCCGCTCCAGCGCCAGTTGTCGATGTGCGCGGTGACACCGGCGAAGGTCTCCACGTCGCTGCCTTCCGGCGGCTGGTAGGCCTGTGCCGGCTGGCCGTTGATGGTGCCGGCGGTGTAGCGGCCGCGGATGCTGTCACGCGCGGCGTGCTTGGCATCAAGCGGACGCAGGGCGCGCAGCACCTTGACCTTCTCGTCGCGGATGCGGTCGGCTTCCAGCGACGCCGGCGGTTCCATCGCCACCATGCACAGCAGCTGCAGGATGTGGCTCTGCACCATGTCGCGCAGCGCGCCGGAGCGGGCGTAGTAGGCGTCGCGGCCATCCACGCCTTCGCTCTCGGCCACCAGGATGTGCACCGATTCGATGTAGTTGCGGTTCCACACTGCCTCCAGCAGCGTATTGCCGAAGCGCAGCGCGATCAGGTTCTGCACTGCCGCCTTGCCCAGGTAGTGGTCGAGGCGGAACACGCGGTCCTCGTCGATCCACTGGCCGATGGTGCTAATGATTTCCTCGGCGCTCTCGCTGTCGCTGCCGATCGGCTTCTCCAGCATCAGGCGTGCCGGTGCGGCAAGTGCGCCGCCCTTGGCCAGGCCTTCGCAGGTGGAGATGTACAGGCCCGGCGGGATGGCCAGGTAGCTGACGCACTTGCGGTGCACCAGGTCGGAGACCGCGGCGGCAACCGAGTCGACGTCGCGCAGGTCCACCGAACGGTAGTCGATGCGGCGCAGCAGGGCGCTGATGTCGTCCTGCGTGGCCATCGGCATGGCCTGCTGCAGGCGCGGCCGCAGGATGTCATGGAAGGCTTCGGTGTCATGCCCGGACAGGGCCAGCGCACGGATGCGGAAGTCCTCCGGCAGCAGGCCGTCGCCAAGCAGGCGAAGCAGCGAAGGGAACAGGTAGCGCTGGGCCAGATCACCTGTGGCACCGAACAGGAAGAGGGTGTCGTGCATCGCTCGAGTTTCAGATCCGGGTGACATCGTTGTCAATCGCTTCATGGCTGGGTTCGGGGGACATCCGCGCAACTGCCTGTCCGAGGTTCGTCAGGGGCGATCTCCGGGGTGGCGGAAGACCGTTCCATTCGAAACCACTGCCGCGGCGGAAGCTTCGTTCAACCGCCGACGCAGATCGGTGCGCACCGATCATCGGATAGTGCCACGTGAAAACGTTTACATGGCAGAATGGGCAACTGTATTCGATTGCAGTGCTCGCCGTCATGCGGCAAGCGCGCAATCATCACTGCCATCGGGAGGGCCGAGGCAGTCCCAAAAGACAGCCCGGCTTCGGGCGGACCGGATAGGTGATATGGCAAAAGTGCAGTTGCAGGGTGTGCGCAAGGTCTATGACAACGGCCAGGTCGCGGTGAAGGACGCCAGCTTCGAGGTCGCCGATGGCGAGCTGATGGTGCTGGTCGGTCCGTCCGGCTGTGGCAAGTCGACCCTGCTGCGGATGGTGGCTGGCCTTGAAGAAATCAGCGGCGGCACGCTGACCATCGGTGATCGCGTGGTCAACGACGTGGCGCCGAAGGACCGCGACATCGCCATGGTCTTCCAGAGCTACGCGCTGTACCCGCACATGACCGTGGCCGAGAACCTGGCCTTCGGCCTGAAGCTGCGCGGGCATGACAAGGCGACCATCGACAAGCGCATCGCCGAGGCGGCGCAGACGCTGGGCCTGACCGAGATGATGGACAAGCTGCCCAAGGCGATGTCCGGTGGCCAGCGCCAGCGTGTTGCGCTGGGCCGTGCACTGGTGCGCGAGCCGGCGGTGTTCCTGCTCGACGAACCGCTGTCCAATCTGGATGCCAAGCTGCGCCATAGCGTGCGCACCGAAATCGCGCAGCTGCACCGCAAGCTGGGCACCACCATGATCTACGTGACGCACGACCAGGTTGAAGCGATGACCTTGGGCCAGCGCATCGTGGTGCTGAAGGACGGCATCATCCAGCAGATCGATACGCCGATGGCGCTGTACGACCGCCCGGCCAACCTGTTCGTGGCCGGCTTCCTCGGCAGCCCGGCGATGAACGTGCTGCGTGGCACGCTGCAGGGCGACGCCGGTGGCGTGACCGTGGTCGACGGCGAATGGCGTGCACCGCTGGGCCAGGCCACGATCGATCCAGCGTGGTTGCAGAAGCCGATCGCGGTGGGTGTGCGGCCGGAGCACCTGCAGCCGGCGGCCGCCGATGATGCGCATGCGTTCACTGCGCGCATCGAAGGCATTGAGCCGGTCGGCAACGAGATCTTCGTCAACCTCAGCAGTGGCCAGCATGCGCTGACCATGCGCGTGGCGCCGCAGGCGCTGCCGGCGGTGGGCGAGCAGATCCGCGTGGCGATCCACCCGCAGGGGTTGCATTTCTTCAACCCGGAAACCGGCGAGCGGCTCTGACTCTGTAGAGCCGAACCCACGCTCGGCTGCTTCGTTGCAGTGCGGACCAACGGTCCGCACCCGCCATGGCGGCGGTAGCGCCGGGCCGTGCCCGGCGTGAACCTCAGCGCGCCAATCCATCCAGTAGCGGCACACGCTGCGCCACCGCACCACCCACCTGCAGCTCGGCGTCGCTGGCCTCCAGCGGCAGCACCGCCAGCGCCAGCTCACCGGCCACGCTGGCAATCGTGCCCAGCGCTGCGCCGTCCTGCTGCACGCCATCGCCGGCCTGCGCCGGTGCTGCGGCATGCAGCAGCTGCACCGCGCGCTTGGCCTTGCCGAGGAAGTGGGTGCGCGCGACGATTTCCTGGCCGGGATAGCAGCCCTTCTTCACGCTGTAGCCGTTCAGGCGGTCCAGGCCCAGCTGCTGGGGGGTCCACACTTCGCGCTGGCTTTCTTCCAGTCGCGGCAACCCGTAGCGCAGGTCGGCCTGGCGCCAGGCCAGGGCGAAAGCGGCCTCATCGGTTTCGCTGCCGGCGGCAAAGGCATCAGCTGCGCCAATGCGCAGGCTGCGCGGCAGCGCATCGCTGCCCAGGTCAAGTTCCCAGCCGTCCGCAGCGGCGTGCGCAATCGCGGCGCCGCTGGCGGCTTCGGGCGCGGTGAAGGCGCCGGCCACCGCCAGATCGCTGCGCACCTGCACCTTCACCTTGCGACGGAACACGAAGCGCTGCAGTTGCGACGCAATCGCATCGGCATCGCCGTCGGCCAGCACCAGCATCACGTGGTCGTCGGCCAGCCGAAGCAGCTGGAACACCGCCAGGGTGCGGCCTTTTGCGCTCAGCCAGGCGCTCCACTGCCAGTGCAGCAGGGGCAGGGCAGTGACGTCGCCGCTGAACTGGGCGTGGGCGAAAACGGCCGCATCCGTGCCCTGCAGGCTCAGCAACTGGTGGCCGGGCAGGCGCGGATATCCGACGAAAGCAGGGGGCAGGTTGTCAGGCACGTGAACGAGGTCTAAAATTTGTGCGTTGCGAGACCGAACATGATAGGCCAAACAACCCCCACTCCCGACGACGAATCTGAAGCCCCGCTGGTCCCCGCGGCACCCGTGCCCGTGGAACAGGAAAAAGCAGAGGAATTCGGCGGCCGCGGCGGACTTGATCCGGTGCGGTATGGCGATTGGGAGAAAAACGGACGCTGCATCGATTTCTGATCAGCATTGAGCCAACGCGGCCGTGTGCCGCCCAGCCGAGACAACGAGCCCAGCGAATGGCGACCAGACAACGCCCACTTTCCCCGCACCTTCAGGTGTATCGCTGGCAGATTCAGATGGCCACCTCGATCCTGCATCGAGCCACTGGCGTCTTTCTGTCTGTTGGTGCCCTCATCATCGCCGCCGGCCTGCTGGCCCTGATGATGGGGCCCGAGTCCTGGAACTGCTTCACCGGCCATGCCGGGGCCTGGTATGGCCGCGTGTTCCTGTTCGCGTGGACATGGTCGTTCGCCTATCACCTGTGCAATGGCATCCGCCACGTGGTGCAGGACTTCGCTATCGGCTTCAGCATCCCCGCCTTCATCCGCAGCAGCTGGCTGTCGGTCACCGGCAGCCTGGTGATCACCCTGCTGGTGTGGGCCTATGTGATGTTCGGAGGTGCCGCGTGAGCAAGTTCCGTACCCCGCTGAAGAACGTGCGCGGCCTTGGCTCGGCCAAGACCGGCACCGAGCACTTCGTGCACCAGCGCCTGACCGCCGCCGCGCTCGTGGTGCTGGGCATCTGGTTCCTGGTCTTCGTGCTGGGCCTGCTGGGCTCGGACTACGCGACCGCCGCCGCCGCCGTGGCCAAGCCGTGGAACGCAGTGCCGCTGATCGGCCTGCTGATCGCCATGTTCTGGCACGCGCAGCTCGGCATGCAGGTCGTGCTGGAAGACTACATCCACGAATCGCTGCTGGCCCTGGTGCTGCAGACCGCGGTGAAGTTCGTCGCCGTGCTCGGCATGATCGTCAGTGTGTTTGCGGTGGGCCGCATCGCCCTCGGCGTTGCCTGAGCCCAGGCACCAACACAGGAATCCAGATTAGATGTCCGCTTACAAGATCACCGAACACAAGTACGACATGGTCGTGGTCGGCGCCGGCGGCGCCGGCCTGCGCGCCACGTTCGGCCTGGCCGCCAAGGGCCTGCAGACCGTGTGCCTGACCAAGGTCTTCCCGACCCGTTCGCACACCGTTGCCGCCCAGGGCGGTATCTCGGCCGCACTCGGCAACATGGGCGAGGACGACTGGCGCTACCACTTCTTCGACACCATCAAGGGGTCGGACTGGCTGGGCGACCAGGACGCGATCGAATACATGTGCCGTGAGGCCATCCCGGCCATCATCGAACTCGAACACTACGGCGTGCCGTTCTCGCGCACCGCCGAAGGCAAGATCTACCAGCGCCCGTTCGGTGGCATGACCACCAAGTACGGCGAAGGCCCGGCGGCGCAGCGTACCTGCGCGGCGGCCGACCGTACCGGCCACGCGATGCTGCACACCCTGTACCAGCAGTCGCTGAAGCACGACGCGCGCTTCATGATCGAGTACTTCGCGCTCGACCTGATCTTCGACGACGAAGGCGCCTGCCGCGGCGTGCTGGCCCTGGACATGTCCGACGGCACGCTGCACCTGTTCCGCGCCCAGGGCGTGGTGCTGGCCACCGGCGGCTACGGCCGTGCCTACTTCAGCGCCACCTCGGCGCACACCTGCACCGGCGACGGTGGCGGCCTGGCCATGCGCGCCGGCATCGCCATGCAGGACATGGAGTTCGTGCAGTTCCACCCGACCGGCATCTACGGCGCCGGTTGCCTGATCACCGAGGGTGTCCGCGGTGAAGGTGGCATCCTGCGCAACAGCAGCGGCGAGCGCTTCATGGAGCGCTACGCACCGCACTACAAGGATCTGGCCTCGCGCGACGTGGTCAGCCGTTCGATGACCATCGAGATCCGCGAAGGCCGCGGCGTCGGCGAGCACAAGGATCACATCCTGCTCGACCTGACCCACCTCGGCCCGGGCGTGATCGACGACAAGCTGCCGGGCATCGCCGAAAGCGCCCGCATCTTCGCCGGCGTCGACGTGCACAAGCAGCCGATCCCGGTCATCCCGACCGTGCACTACAACATGGGCGGCATCCCGACCAACTACCACGGCGAAGTGGTGCAGAAGGTCGGCGACAACGACAATGCCGTAGTGCCGGGCCTGTACGCGATCGGTGAAGCGGCCTGCGTCTCCGTGCACGGCGCCAACCGACTGGGCTCGAACTCGCTGCTGGACCTGGTGGTGTTCGGCCGTGCGGTGGCCAACCGCTGCGCCGAGACCATCAAGCCGGGCGCGTCGCACAAGCCGCTGGCGTCTGATGCCTGCGACAAGGCGCTGGGCCTGCTGGACAAGCTGCGCCACGCCAACGGCGATACCCCGACCTCGGTCATCCGCGATCGCATGCAGCGCACCATGCAGGCCGACGCCGCCGTCTTCCGCACCAGCCAGACGCTGAAGGAAGGCTGCGAGAAGATGGACAAGATCTTCGATTCGTTCCAGGACGTGAAGGTCTCCGACCGTTCGCTGGTGTGGAACTCGGACCTGATCGAGACCTACGAGCTGAACAACCTGCTGCTCAACGCGGTGGCGACGATCAACTCGGCCGAACAGCGCAAGGAAAGCCGCGGCGCGCATGCGCACGAGGACTTCCCGGACCGCGACGACGTCAACTGGCAGAAGCACACCCTGGTCAGCGTCGACGAGAAGGGCAAGTGCAGCTTCGACTACCGTCCGGTGCACATGTACACGTTGACCGACGACGTGTCCGTGGTGCCGCCGAAGCCGCGCGTGTACTGATCCGACCCCGCCTACCATGCAATCCGCGCCCAAGGGCGCGGGCCGCCTGAGCCAACGAGAGCAGCCATGGCCGAGTTTTCACTCCCCAAGAATTCCAAGATCACGAAGGGCAAGCACTTCCCCGTCAAGAACGGCGGCAAGAACGTGCGCACCTTCAAGATCTACCGCTGGAGTCCGGACGACGACAGCAACCCGCGCACCGATACCTATGAAGTCGATCTGGACGCCTGTGGCCCGATGGTCCTGGACGCACTGATCAAGATCAAGAACGAGATCGATCCGACCCTGACCTTCCGCCGCTCCTGCCGCGAAGGTATCTGTGGTTCGTGCGCGATGAACATCGACGGCACCAATACCCTGGCCTGCACCCGAGCCATCTCGGACTGCGGCAAGAAGGAAGTGCCGATCTACCCGCTGCCGCACATGAACGTGGTCAAGGATCTGGTTCCGGACCTGACCCACTTCTACGCGCAGTACGCCTCGATCAAGCCGTGGATCCGCACCCAGACCCCGGCACCGCCGGACCGCGAGCGCCTGCAGTCGCCGGAAGACCGCAAGAAGCTGGACGGCCTGTACGAGTGCATCCTGTGCGCCTGCTGCTCGACCAGCTGCCCGAGCTACTGGTGGAACGGCGAGCGTTACCTGGGCCCGGCGATCCTGCTGCAGGCCTACCGCTGGATCATCGATTCGCGCGATGAGGACACCGGTGCGCGCCTGGACGACCTGGAAGATCCGTTCAAGCTGTACCGCTGCCACACCATCATGAACTGCGCCCGGACCTGCCCGAAGGGCCTGAACCCGGCGTTGGCGATCGCCGAGATCAAGAAGCTGATGATGGAACGCCGCGCCTGATACGGCGCAGGGTAGTTGCATGACCCCAGTAGAGCCACGCCATGCGTGGCTTTGCTGTGTCTGGAGAAGCACGATGGAAGAAGACGTTCTGCTGAAGAAGCTGCGCTGGCGCTGCCGCCGCGGCATGCGCGAGCTGGACCAGCTGTTCGGGCGCTACCTCGACCACGAATGGAGCACTGCGCCGACCGAAGAGCGCGAGGTTTTCCTGTTCCTGCTCGACTGCGAGGACGATAAGTTGTGGCGCTGGTTCATGGGTTATGAGGCCTGCCCGCATGCGCACGCAATCCCCCTCATGCAGAAGATCCTCGCCCTCAAGCCTTGAGTGGCGGCCCTCACGGCTGCAGGCCGCCGCCCAGCTGGCGGTGCTGCTGGCCGCACCCTGGCTGCTGCGCGCATCGGATCTGCCGCCGCGGCTGTTGATGCCCGCGGTGTTGCTGGCCTGGGGCATCGGGTTGGCCGAACTGGCCTGGCGCCAGCGCAGGCCACGCGTGCAGGTGCTTCTGCCGGTACCGTCCGAGCCGCTGCAGGTGGCCGGGCAGGACGTCGATGCGCCACAACTGGTCGTGCGCGGCCCCTGGCTGCTGTTGCTGTGGCGTGAGGATCGGCGCCGACGGCGCCTGCTGTTCTGGCCGGATGTGCTCGATTCCGGGCAGCGACGTGAACTGCGACTGGCCGTCGCCGCACGCAGCGTTTCCCGTCGGCCCCGGTCGATGGCACCATAAGCTGAATTGACCGGCGTGCCTGCATGTTCAAACCCATCCCCGTGGCCATCGGCCTGCGCTACCTGCGCGCCAAGCGCCGCAACGGCTTCATCTCCTTCATCTCGATGGCATCGATCCTGGGCATCGCGCTCGGCGTCACGGTGCTGATCACCACCCTGGCGGTGATGAGCGGTTTCCAGAAGGAAATCCGCAGCCGCCTGTTGCAGATGACCGCGCACACCACCATCAGCCGTGACGGCGAGCCGATGCCGGACTGGATGCGGGTGGTCGACGTGGCCAACAAGGATCCGCGCGTGGCCGGTGCCGCGCCGTACATCGAGATCCAGTCGATGATCAGCGGTCCGCGCGTGCAGGGTGCGATCATCCAGGGCATCGATCCGGCGCTGGAGCCGAAGGTGTCGGTGATCGACAAGAAGATCACCAAGGGCAGCTATGACAGCCTCACGCCGGGCAGCTTCAACGTGCTGCTGGGCAAGGAGCTGGCGCTCTGGCTGGGCGTGGACGTCGGCGACCAGGTGCTGGTGACCTTTGCAGAAGTGCAGGGCACGCCTGCCGGCGCGGTGCCACGGATGAAGCGCTTCACCGTCAGCGGCATCTTCGAGGCCGGCTACAACGAGGTCGATCGTGGCGTCGGCTTTGCCAACATGCAGGACCTGGAGCGCGTGCTGCGCAGCGATGGTGCCACCGGCGTGCGCCTGAAACTGCACGACATGGACCGCTCGCTGGAAGTGGGCGTGGACCTGGCGCAGAGCCTCGGCGGTGCTTACCGCGTGAGTGACTGGACCCAGCAGAACGCCAACCTCTACCACTCGCTGCGCATGGAGAAGGTGGTGATGGGCATCCTGCTGTCGCTGATCATCGCCATGGGTGCCTTCAACCTGGTGTCCTCGCAGGTCATGCTGGTGACCGACAAGCAGGCCGACATCGCCATCCTGCGCACCCTTGGCCTGACTCCTGGCGGGGTGATGCAGGTGTTCATGGTGCAGGGTTCGCTGATCGGTATCTTCGGCACGCTGGCCGGCCTGATCGGCGGCATTACCCTGACCCTCAACCTGGAGCGCATCCTCGGCGCCATCGAGAGCGTCTTCAACGTCAAGCTGCTGCCGGAGGATGTGTACTACATCACCGGCCTGCCGACCGACATGCAGACCGGCGACGTAGTGGCGATCACCGTGGTCGCGCTGCTGATGAGCTTCCTGGCCACCCTGTACCCCGCTTGGCGGGCAGCACGCACCCAGCCGGCGGAGGCCCTGCGTTATGAATAAGGTCTTCAACCGCGGCGATGAAGTGATCCGCGCCGAAGCACTGGGCAAGACCTACGCCGAAGGGCGCATGCAGACCCCGGTGTTCGATGGCCTGGACCTGACCGTGACCGCCGGCGAGACGGTGGCGATCATCGGTGCCTCCGGCGCCGGCAAGAGCACGCTGCTGCACCTGCTGGGTGGCCTGGACATTCCCACCGCCGGCGAGGTCTATGTGACCGGCCAGCGCATGTCGGCGCTGTCGGACACCGCGCGCGGCCTGCTGCGCAACCAGGCGCTGGGCTTCGTCTACCAGTTCCATCACCTGCTGCCGGAGTTCACCGCGCTGGAAAACGTGATGATGCCGGTACTGCTGGCTGGCACTGCGGTCGCAGAAGCGAGCAGCCGGGCCACCACGCTGCTGGAAGCGGTCGGCCTCGGCCATCGCCTGGACCACAAGCCGGGCGAGCTGTCCGGTGGTGAGCGCCAGCGTGCTGCGGTGGCGCGGGCACTGGTCAATCATCCGGCCTGCGTGCTCGGTGACGAGCCGACCGGCAACCTGGATGACCGCACCGCTGCAACGGTGTTCGAGCTGATGCTGGAGCTGAATCGTGCACGTCACACCAGCCTGGTGCTGGTAACCCATGACCGCAGCCTGGCGCGTCGCCTGGACCGGGTGCTGGAACTGCGCGAAGGGCGCCTGCACGCACTGGCCCACGCCGACGTCTGAGCGGTCGGACGGACTCTGGTAGAAGCCGGCCTTGGTCGGCTGCTCCTGCAGGGCAAGCGCCAACCAAGGTTGGCGACTACCGGAATCCGACGTTCTGGACCCGCTTTGGCAGAGGTCGACCTTGGTCGACCGCCGACCGGCGCCTGAATGGGGCCGTCGGCCGTCGCGCCGGCATTGCCAGGCCAGGCGCATGATGGCGACAGTTCCCCGAGGAGATCGCCATGAAGACCCCGCTTCTGCTGGCCGGCCTCTGCCTGGCCCTGGCCGCCTGTGCCACCACCGGCCGGCTCAGCAGCGCCGAGAAGCTTGACCTTTACCGTGCCCACGCCGGTGCGCCGCAGAACGACATGCAGTTCTTCGGCACCCTCAATGGCTGGACCGAGCTGGGTGACAGCGCGCTGGCGGTGTGGACGCGTCCCAGCGAGGCCTACCTGCTGGAGCTGAGAGGCCCCTGCCAGGACCTGCCGTATGCCACCGCCATCGGCCTGACCAGCCAGATGAACCGTGTCTCGGCGCGCTTTGACAAGGTGCTGGTGCGCGACCCCACCGGCGGCCCGCGCATGCCGTGCTTCATCAACAGCATCCGCAAGCTGGACGTGAAGGCGCTGCGTGCTTCCGAACAGGAGCTGCGCCAGGCGCAGGTGCAGGAGCGCGAGGAATCCGGGAAATAAACGGGTAGCGCCGGGCCATGCCCGGCGGATGCCTGGACGCCGGGCATGGCCCGGCGCTACCGGCAGGTCAGGCTTCCGGAACGAAGCCTGCGGGCTTCTCCGCGTCCTTCTCGAACAGGAACTTGACCAGTTCGCCTTCAAGGAACGCGCGATGCTCCGGCGTGCGCGGTGACAGCCGGTTCTCGTTGATCAGCATGGTCTGGTGCGCCAGCCACGCGGCCCAGGCCTGCTTGCCGATGTTGTTGAAGATGCGCTGGCCCAGCTCACCGGGGTAGGGCACGAAGTCCAGACCCTCGGCATCGCGTTGTTCGTACTGGCAGAAGACGGTTCGGGGCATGGCACTCACTCGTGGTTGCGGGATTTCTTGGAGGTTCGTTTCGGCGTCTTGATCGTGGCGCCATCGAGCAGCTTGCGGATCGGCGCCGGAAGGCCCAGCGCGGGCAGTTCGTCGGCAGCCACCCAGCGCAGCGTGGGTTCTTCCACGCGCAGGCCGTGCACCTGCCGCGACAGTACCTGCAGGTGCAGCTTGTAATGGCTGAAGGTGTGCTGCAGCACGGGCAGCTCCTCGGCGTCTTCCAGCGAACCTTCAACATGCGCATCGAACCAGTCCTGCAGCACACTGCCGGCGTCGGCCTGCGGCAGCGTCCACAGCTGCGCCCAGATGCCGGTGTCCGGCCGCTTCTGCAGCAGCACGCGCTGCTGGGCGTCGCGCAGCAGCAGGGCCACTGCTTCGCGCTCGGGCAGGGTCTTGCTGGGCTTGGGCGTGGGTAGTTCAGCAGTGCGGCCTTCGCGGCGCGCCACGCACGCGTCCTGCAGCGGACAGATCACGCAGGCCGGTTTGGCGCGGCTGCATACGGTCGCGCCCAGATCCATCTGTGCCTGGGTGTAGTCGGCCATGCGCCCGGCCGGCACCTGCGCCACGTGCGCCTCGGCGATGGCCCACATCTGCTTCTCGATGGCTGGCAGGCCGGGGAAGCCCTCGACGCCGTGGTAGCGGCTGAGCACGCGCTTGACGTTGCCATCGAGGATCGCGAACGGGTCGTTCCAGGCCTGGCTGAGGATCGCGCCGGCAGTGCTGCGGCCGATGCCGGGCAGGGCGTGCAGTGCATCGAAATCGCGCGGCAGGTCGCCGTCGTGCAGTTCCACGCAGCGCTTTGCAGCGGCATGCAGGTTGCGTGCACGGGCGTAGTAGCCGAGCCCGGCCCACTGCGCCATCACCGCGTCGTTGCTGGCGGCGGCGAGGTCGGGCAGGGTCGGGAAGTGCTGCAGGAACCGCTGGAAGTACGGGATGACCGTGGCCACCTGGGTCTGCTGCAGCATGATTTCCGACAACCAGACCCGGTAGGGGCTGCGCGGATGTTGCCAGGGCAAGTCGTGGCGGCCGTGGTCGTCGAACCAGTGCAGCAGGCGGGCGACGAAGTCGTCCCGTTCTGCAGTCTCGGCGCTGGCGTGCGGCTGGCGGGGCATTGGTGTTCCCGAGGAGGGCAGCCACCTGGTAGAGCCACCCCATGGGTGGCTGCACCAGATTGCGGTGGCTGCGCGGTGTATCAGGCGCCCAGCGCTTCGGGCAGCAGGGCGTCGACGAAGGCTTCCGGGTCGAACACGCGCAGGTCTTCCGGGCGCTCGCCGATGCCGGCAAAGCGGATCGGAATGCCGAACTCGCGGGCCAGCGCGAACACCACGCCGCCCTTGGCGGTGCCGTCCAGCTTGGTCACCACCAGGCCGGTCACGTTCACTGCGGCATTGAACTGGCGCAGCTGCGACAGCGCGTTCTGGCCGGTGGTGCCGTCGATCACCATCAGCACTTCGTGCGGTGCGGTGGGGTCGATCTTGCCGAGCACGCGGCGGATCTTGCCCAGCTCGTTCATCAGGCCGGACTGGGTATGCAGGCGGCCGGCGGTATCGGCGATCAGCACCGAGGTGCCGCGGGCCTTGCCGGCCTGCAGTGCGTCGAACGCCACCGAAGCGGCATCGGCGTTCTGCCCCTGGGCGACCACGGCCACGCCATTGCGCTCGCCCCAGGCCTGCAACTGGGCCACGGCGGCGGCGCGGAAGGTGTCACCGGCGGCCAGCATCAGGCTGTGGCCTTCGTCCTTGAAGCGCTTGGCCAGCTTGCCGATGGTGGTGGTCTTGCCGACGCCGTTGACGCCGACGGTCAGCACCACGAAGGGCTTGGCAGTGCGGTCGATCACCAGCGGCTTGGCCACCGGCTGCAGGATCGCGATCAGCTCGGCGCGCAGCGCGGCCAGCAGTGCATTGGCGTCGGCGAACTCGCGCGACTTCATGCGCTTGCGCAGGCCCTCGACCAGATCGGTGGTGGCACCTACGCCGACATCTGCGGTGATCAATGCAGTTTCCAGCTCGTCGAGCAGGTCGTCGTCGAGCTTGGGATTGCGCGAGAACAGGCCACCGAAGCTGCGCGCGATGACGCTGTTGCGCAGGCGCTCGCGCCAGCCGGGCTTGCCGGCAGGCGCCGGAACGGCGTCAACCGAGGCGGCGGCAGGCAGGTCGTCGGTGACCGGTGCCGGGGTGGGCTCAGGCAGTGGTGCGGGTGCCGGTTCGATGGCCGGGGCCGCCACCGGGGCGACGTCGATCCGGGCAGCCGGTTGCGGAGCGCTCGGAGCGGGAACGACCGGAGCCGGAACCACAGGGGTAGGCTCGACAGCGACCGGAACGACGGCTACCGGCGGCGGCTCGACCGGCGCAGGCGCGGCCGGTACGGCTACCGGTGCAGGCTCTTTGTCCTCGACCGGTGCGGCCGACGGGAACGCCGCCGCCAGCTCTTCAGCCGAGTAGTGCTGGGTCTTGGGTGCCTCCGCTGCGGGGGCATCCTGGGGCTTCTTGCGGCGGAAAAAACTGAGCATTGGCAAAAGGCGCTGAAATCAGAGGGATATGCTACCACTCGGGCCTGTCGGGCCGATGTGGACTCAAGGTCGCGGCCTGCCGGCCGTTAACCGGTCCGGAGGGCTGCGCAGTGCGGCCCGGAGACCGCCATGAACAACGTGATGGGAATCGCCCTCGGCGGGATGCGTGCGGCCCAGCAGGGCGTGCAGGTGGCCGCGCACAACGTGGCCAACCTGGCGACCCCCGATGCCCGGCGCCTCCAGTTGCAGCGCAGTGCCGCCGAGCAGGGTGGGGTGCAGGCCTCGGTGATTCCCACCGGCACCGATTCCGCCGCGCCGCTGGGTGATCTTCTGGCAGCGAAAGCCGAGGTGGTGGCCTTCGCCGCCAATGCCACGGTGATCCGCCGCCAGGACCAGATGCTGGGCTCGCTGCTGGATCGCGAAGCCTGAACCCCCTCGGCAGGCGCGAACCGCCGCCCCTGGTGGCTGCCACCCCTGGTTGGCATGCTTGACCCGCCCTGGTAGGTGCCAACCTTGGTTGGCACGCTATTGGGGCGCCAACCAAGGTGGGCCTCTACCAAGGCACCGCCGGGCCATGCCCGGCGACCACCGCCTCGATCAGGCCGACAGCTCCAGCAGCAGCTTGTTCAGGCGCGCCACATAGGCGCCCGGGTCCTTCAGGCTGTCGCCGGCGGCCAGTGCGGCCTGGTCGAACAGCACCCGGCCCAGGTCGTCGAAACGTGCGCCGTCGGCTTCGGCATCCAGCTTGGCGATCAGCGGATGACCCGGGTTGATCTCCAGTACCGGCTTGCTGTCCGGCACCTTCTGCCCACTGGCTTCCAGGATCTGGCGCATCTGCAGGCCCAGGTCCTGTTCGCCGATGGCCAGCACCGCCGGCGAATCGGTCAGGCGGTGCGACACGCGCACTTCGGCCACGTCATCGCCCAGCACCGTCTTCAGGCGCTCGACCAGGCCCTGCTTGTCCTTCGCTGCCGCTTCCTGCTCCTGCTTGTCCGCTTCGGTTTCCAGCGCGCCCAGGTCGAGGTCGCCACGGGCGATGTCGACGAAGCCCTTGCCGTCGAAATCGGTCAGGTAGCCCATCAGCCACTCGTCGATGCGGTCGGTCAGCAGCAGTACTTCCACGCCCTTCTTGCGGAACACTTCAAGGTGTGGGCTGTTGCGCACCTGGCTGTAGCTCTCGCCGGTCAGGTAATAGATCTTGTCCTGGCCTTCGGTCATGCGGCCGATGTAGTCGGCCAGCGACACGGTCTGCGCATCGGCCTCGCCGCGGGTGGAGGCGAAGCGCAGCAGGCCGGCCACCTTCTCGCGGTTGTTGTAGTCCTCGGCCGGGCCTTCCTTCAGCACCTGGCCGAATTCCTTCCAGAACGTGGCGTACTGCTCCGGCTTGTCGGCGGCCAGCTTCTCCAGCATGTCCAGCGAGCGCTTGGTCAGCGCCGCCTTCATCGAATCGATGACCGGGCCGGACTGCAGGATTTCGCGCGAGACGTTCAGCGACAGGTCGTTGGAATCGACCACGCCCTTGATGAAGCGCAGGTACAGCGGCAGGAACTGCTCGGCCTGGTCCATCACGAACACGCGCTGCACGTACAGCTTCAGGCCCTTGGGCGCGTCGCGGTGGTACAGGTCGAACGGCGCGCGGCCGGGCACGTACAGCAGCGAGGTGTACTCCAGCTTGCCTTCGACCTTGTTGTGGCTCCACGCCAGCGGGTCGCTATGGTCGTGCGCCACATGCTTGTAGAACTCGGTGTATTCGGCGTCGCTGATTTCGGTGCGCGGGCGGGTCCACAGCGCGCTGGCGCGGTTGACGGTCTCCCATTCGACCGCAGCGCCTTCTTCGCCACCTTCCTTCAGCATCTGGATCGGCAGGCCGATGTGGTCCGAGTACTTCTTGAGGATGCTGCGCAGGCGCCAGCCATCGGCGAAGTCGTGCTCGCCATCCTTCAGGTGCAGGACGATGCGGGTGCCGCGCTCGGCCTTGTCGATGGTGGCGACCTCGAAATCGCCTTCGCCACGCGAGGTCCAGCGCACGCCTTCGGCTGCGGCCAGGCCGGCGCGGCGCGAGGTCACTTCGACTTCGTCGGCGACGATGAAGGCGCTGTAGAAGCCGACGCCGAACTGGCCGATCAGCTGCGAATCCTTCTTCTGGTCGCCGGACAGCTGGCGCAGGAAGTCGCCGGTGCCCGACTTGGCGATGGTGCCCAGGTGGGCGATGGCTTCGGCGCGGCTCATGCCGATGCCGTTGTCTTCGATGGTGATGGTGTGGGCGGTCGGATCGAAGCTGACGCGCACGCGCAGTTCGCTGTCGCCTTCCAGCAGGGCCGGCTGGGTCAGGGCCTCGAAGCGCAGCTTGTCGGCGGCGTCGGCGGCGTTGGAGACCAGCTCGCGGAGGAAGATTTCCTTGTTGGAGTACAGCGAGTGGATCATCAGCTGCAGCAGCTGCTTGACTTCGGTCTGGAAGCCAAGGGTTTCGGTCTGGATGGTGTCGGTCATCGATAGGGCTCCATGTGCAATGCCGCGCCAGCGCGTGCGGCCTCGCCAAGGGGTATGGCTGATTGTCCCGAAATCAAGGGGTTGGTCGGCAGGGCTTGCAGCCCTGCACCTGCAGAGGCCGAAGCAACAGCAACAGCAACAGCGGGCTATCCGTGGGA
>NZ_VMBJ01000041.1:0-45595 GCF_010608305.1 Stenotrophomonas sp. AS012628
GCTTGAAGCAGGTGCAGGGCTGCAAGCCCTGCCGAAACCCCCACCAACCATGACTGCAGTCACTTGCCCGGACGCGCCGCGCTGGCGAAAGTCGAGGAGTTGACGTGATCGGTCCGGCCCGTTGCCAACCGCACGCAAGCGAGAGAGAGAAACGCTGTGCAACGACGTGAGTTCCTGGCTTTTTCCGGTCTGGGCCTGGCGGGCCTGCTGCTGCCGCATTCCCGTGCCATCGCCGCCGAGCAGCTGCTCGCACCGGTCGATACCGCCCAACGCCGGCGCCTGGCGGACGTGGCGCTCGCCGCCGCGCGCACCGCCAAGGCCAGCTACTGCGATGTCCGCATCGGCCGCTATCTCAACCAGTCGGTCATCACCCGCGAACACCAGGTCGGCAACGTGACCAACCGCGAATCGTCCGGCGTGGGCGTGCGGGTGATCGTCAACGGCGCGTGGGGCTTCGCTGCAACCCATCAGCAGACCGAGGCCGCCGTGCGCGCTGCGGTCGAGCAGGCGGCGGCGATCGCCCGCGCCAACGCCGGCATCCAGACCCGGCCGGTGCAGCTGGCGCCGACGCCGTCGGTGGGTGAGGTCCGCTGGCAGACGCCGGTCCGCAGGAACGCGATGGCGGTGCCGATCCAGGACAAGGTCGAGCTGCTGCTGGCGCTCAACGCCGCCGCGCTGAATGCGGGCGCCGACTACATCAATTCCACCCTGTTCCTGGTCAACGAACAGAAGTACTTCGCCTCCAGCGACGGTTCTTTCATCGACCAGGATATCCATCGCATCTGGCTGCCATTCACCGCCACTGCCATCGACAAGGCCAGCGGCAGGTTCCGTACCCGCGCCGGCCTCTCCTCGCCGATGGGCGTGGGCTACGAGTTCCTGGATGGCGATGCGAGTGGCAAGGTCCAGCTGCCCGGCGGCATCACCGCCTACCGCGATTCCTACGACCCGGTCGAAGACGCCATCGCCGCCGCCCGCCACGCGCGCGAGAAACTGAAGGCGCCGTCGGTGAAGCCCGGCAAGTACGACCTGGTGCTGGACCCGTCCAACCTGTTCCTGACCATCCACGAGAACGTCGGCCACCCGTTGGAGCTGGACCGCGTGCTCGGCTACGAAGCCAACTACGCCGGCACCAGCTTCGCCACGCTGGACAAGCGCGATGCCGGCTTCCGCTGGGGCAGCGACATTGTCACCTTCTTCGCCGACAAGACCCAACCGGGCAGCCTCGGTGCGGTCGGCTACGACGATGAAGGGGTGAAGACCCAGCGCTGGGACCTGGTGCGCGACGGCATCCTGGTCGACTACCAGGCCACCCGCGATGAAGCCCATATCCTCGGCCGCGATGCGTCGCACGGCTGCAGCTATGCCGATTCCTGGTCCAGCGTGCAGTTCCAGCGCATGGCCAATGTCTCGCTGGCGCCGGGCAAACAGCCACTCAGCGTCGAGGACATGATCAAGGACGTGGAGAACGGCATCTACATCCATGGCCGCGGGTCGTATTCGATCGACCAGCAGCGCTACAACGCGCAGTTCGGCGGCCAGCTGTACTACCAGATCAAGGACGGGAAGATCGCCGGCATGGTCGAGGACGCGGCCTACCAGATCCGCACGCCGGAATTCTGGAACGCCTGCACCGCCATCTGCGATGAACGCGATTTCCGCCTGGGCGGTTCGTTCTTCGATGGCAAGGGCCAGCCCGGCCAGGTCTCGGCGGTCTCGCACGGTTCGTCCACCACCCGCTTCAACGGCATCAACATCATCAACACCGCGCGCAGTCTCGGCGCTTGAGCCACCCATCCTTCGACATGGAGAGCAGCCTTGCAAAGACGTGACTTCCTGGCCCTGACCGGGCTTACCGCGGGTGGGCTGATCGTGCCCTCCTTCTTCGGCAAGGCGATTGCCGCCGAACAGCTGCAGAGCACGCTGGACCTGGGGCTGAAGAAGCGCCTGGCCGACGCCGCCCTGCAGGCCGCACGCAGCGCTGGCGCCACCTACTGCGACGTGCGCATCGGCCGCTACCTGCGGCAGTTCGTGATCACCCGCGAGGACAAGGTGCAGAACGTGGTGAACACCGAGTCCACCGGCGTGGGCATCCGCGTGATCGTCAACGGTGCCTGGGGCTTCGCGGCTACCAATGCGCTGGGTACGGCCGACGTGGCCAGGGCCGCGCAGCAGGCCGCGGCGATCGCCAAGGCCAATGCCGGCGTGCAGACCGCACCGGTGCAGCTGGCCAAGGCGCCGGGCGTCGGTGAGGTGAGCTGGCGCACGCCGATCCGCAAGAATGCGATGGAGGTGCCGATCAAGGACAAGGTCGGCCTGCTGCTGGACGTCAACGCTGCGGCGATGGGCGCCGGTGCCAGCTTCGTCAACTCGATGCTGTTCCTGGTCAACGAGCAGAAGTACTTCGCCTCCACTGATGGTTCCTACATCGACCAGGATGTGCATCGCATCTGGGCACCGATGACAATCACCGCCATCGACAAGTCCAGCGGCAAGTTCCGTACCCGCGAAGGCCTGTCCTCGCCGATGGGCCTGGGCTACGAGTACCTGGACGGCGCCGCCAGCGGCAAGGTGCTCACGCCCAACGGCGTGGTGAACTACGGTTCGTCCTACGACATGAAGGAAGACGCCATCGCGGCGGCCAAGCAGGCGCAGGAGAAGCTGAAGGCGCCGTCGGTGAAGCCCGGCAAGTACGACCTGGTACTCGATCCGTCGCATACCTGGCTGACCATCCATGAGTCGATCGGCCATCCGCTGGAGCTGGACCGCGTGCTCGGCTACGAGGCCAACTACGCCGGCACCAGCTTCGCCACCCTGGACAAGCGCGAGCAGCGCTTCCAGTACGGCAGCGAGCTGGTCAACATCTTCGCCGACAAGACCCAGCCGGGCAGCCTGGGCGCGGTCGCGTATGACGACGAAGGCGTGAAGTGCAAGCGCTGGGACCTGATCAGCGACGGCAAGCTGGTGGATTACCAGACCATCCGCGACCAGGCCCACATCCTCGGCAAGACCGAGTCCGATGGCTGCTGCTACGCCGATTCGTGGTCCAGCGTGCAGTTCCAGCGCATGGCCAATGTGTCGATGGCACCGGGCAAGAAGCCGCTGAGCGTGCCGGACCTGATCAAGGACGTGGAGAACGGCATCTACATCATCGGTGATGGTTCATTCTCGATCGACCAGCAGCGCTACAACGCGCAGTTCGGCGGCCAGCTGTTCTACGAGATCAAGAACGGCCAGATCACCCGCATGCTGGAAGACGTGGCCTACCAGATCCGCACGCCGGAGTTCTGGAATGCCTGCACCGCCGTGGCCGACGAGCGTGACTACCGCCTGGGCGGTTCGTTCTTCGACGGCAAGGGCCAGCCGGGCCAGGTCTCGGCGGTCTCGCACGGTTCGTCCACCGCGCGCTTCAACGGCATCAACGTCATCAACACCGCACGCAGCCTCGGCTGATCGGTCAGGAGCCCTTACACCATGAGTATCTTCACCGAAGCCCAGGCCAAGGCCATCCTCGACAAGGTCATCGCCCTGTCCAAGGCCGACGAGTGCACCGCCGTGCTGGCCGGCGCGATCAGCGGCAACATCCGTTTCGCGCTGAACAATGTCTCCACCAGCG
This sequence comes from Stenotrophomonas sp. AS012628, assembly GCF_010608305.1. Taxonomy (NCBI): domain Bacteria; kingdom Pseudomonadati; phylum Pseudomonadota; class Gammaproteobacteria; order Lysobacterales; family Lysobacteraceae; genus Stenotrophomonas; species Stenotrophomonas sp. AS012628. Next base: position 3,617 of record NZ_VMBJ01000041.1, read on the forward strand.
GCATCGTCGACAACACCGAGCTGGCAGTCACCGTCGCCTTCGGCAAGCGCGTCGGCACGGCCTCGATCAACGAGTTCGACGATGCCGCGCTGGAACGCGTGGTGCGTCGTGCCGAGGATCTGGCCCGGCTGGCGCCGGAGAATCCGGAGTTCATGCCGGCCATCGGCAAGCAGAGCTACCGCGCCAGCCCGACCTTCAGCGAATCCACCGCTGCCATCGATCCGGCCTTCCGCGCCAAGGTCGCCGCCGATTCGATCGCTCCTTGCCGTGGCCACGGCCTGATCGCCGCCGGCTTCCTCGAAGACGGCCAGGGCTTCCAGGCCACCGCCAACAGCAACGGCAACTTCGCCTACCAGCGCACGACCAACTTCGACTACACCTGCACCGTGCGTACCGAAGATGGCCGTGGTTCGGGCTGGGTTGGCCGCAACCTGAAGGATGCCGCCGACTTCAAGGCCGACCAGGACATCCGCATCGCCATGCGCAAGGCCACCGAATCGGCCGAAGCCAAGGCGCTGGAACCGGGCAAGTACACGGTGATCCTGGAGCCCGCCGCGGCCGCGGGCCTGATCAGCTTCATGATGAACTTCTTCAGCGCACGCTCGGCCGATGAAGGTCGCAGCTTCCTGTCGAAGAAGGGCGGTGGCAACAAGCTGGGCGAGCAGGTCTACGACCCGCGCGTGACCATGATTGCCGACCCGTGGCATCCGGACGCACCGGTGCTGCCGTGGGACGGCGAGGGCATGCCGCGCGAGCGCATGGCCATCATCGAGAACGGCAAGATCGCCAACCTGGACTACTCGCGCTTCTGGGCACAGAAGCAGGGCAAGACCGCCAAGGCCACGCCGGGCAACCTGCTGATGAGCGGTGGCGACAAGAGCACCGCCGAACTGGTGCGCGGCACCCAGAAGGGCATCCTGGTCACCCGTACCTGGTACATCCGCATGGTCGATCCGCAGACCGTGCTGCTGACCGGCCTCACCCGCGACGGCACCTTCTACATCGAGAACGGCCAGATCAAGCACCCGGTGAAGAACTTCCGCTTCAACGAATCGCCGGTGATCATGCTCAACAACATCGAAGAGCTGGGCAAGCCGGTGCGCGTGGCCGGTGATGAATCCAGCTACGTGATGATGATCCCGCCGATGAAGCTGCGCGATTTCACCTTCACCTCGCTGTCCGACGCGGTCTGATGGATCGCCGGGCCTGCCTGCGCTGGTTGGCCGCTGCCGCTTCGGCGGCGGCGCTGCCGGCCTTCGCGCAGGCGGGCCCGCGCAGTTCGCGCTACGACTTCTGGTTCACCCGCCTGCAGTACGACTCCGGTGACTGGGACGTGGACGCGCGCATGCCGTCCAACCTGATCACCTCACTGATCGACTACACCTCGCTGCGCGTGGACCCGCAGGAACACGTGGTGGCGCTGGCCGACCCGCGCATGCTGGAGGCGCCGTTCTGCTACCTGGCGGGGCACACGCTGGTGGAGTTCAACGCCGCCGAACGGCAGAACTTCGTGCGCTATGTTCGCAATGGCGGCTTCGTCTTCGTCGACGACTGCAACCATGACATCGACGGCCTGTTCGCCACCTCATTCGAGGCGCAGATGGGTCGCCTGTTTGGTCCGAAGGCACTGCAGAAGCTGCCCAACAGCCACGCGCTGTACCGTAGCTTCTTCCGCTTCCCCGATGGCCCGCCCGCCACCAGCTTCGAACTCAACGGCTGGGGCGACGACCTGGTGCACGACTACCTGAAGGGCATCGAGGTCGACGGCCGCCTGGGCCTGCTCTACAGCAACAAGGACTATGGCTGCGAGTGGGACTACGACTGGCGCAACAAGCGCTTCCTGGCCGAGGACAACACCCGCTTCGGCGTCAACATCGTGATGTACGCGTTGAACAATTGATAGGACCTGCACGCCCATGACCTCCCCCGACCTCGATTCCCTGCTGCCGCGCCTGCACGATCTGCGCGCTGCGCTCGCACGCGCCGTGGTGGGCCAGAACACCGTGGTCGAGCAGCTGCTGATCGGCCTGCTGGCCGGCGGCCACTGCCTGCTGGAAGGTGCGCCCGGGCTCGGCAAGACCCTGCTGGTGCGCTCGCTCGGCCAGGCACTGGAGCTGCAGTTCCGGCGCGTGCAGTTCACCCCGGATCTGATGCCCAGCGACATCCTCGGCACCGAGCTGCTGGAGGAAGACCACGGTACGGGCCATCGCCATTTCCGCTTCCAGCAGGGCCCCATCTTCACCAACCTGCTACTGGCCGACGAGCTCAACCGTACCCCGCCCAAGACCCAGGCCGCACTACTGGAAGCCATGCAGGAACGCACGGTCAGCTACGCCGGCACCACCTACGCATTGCCCGCGCCGTTCTTCGTGCTGGCCACGCAGAACCCGATCGAGCAGGCCGGCACCTACCCGCTGCCGGAAGCACAGCTGGATCGTTTTCTGCTGCACGTTCTGGTGGATTACCCCAGCGAAGACGAGGAACGGCAGATCCTGGAACAAACCACCGGCGGCACCACCGACGCGGTACCGACGGTGATGGACGCCGAGGCGGTGATCGCGCTGCAGGCTGCGGTACGCCAGGTGCATGTCAGCCCTGATGTGCTGGCCTGGATCACCCGCCTGGTGCGCGCCAGCCGCCCCGGCGACGGCGCACCGGCGGCCATCAACCAATGGGTGAAGTGGGGCGCCGGCCCGCGCGCCGGGCAATCGCTGGTGCTGGCGGCGAAAGCACGCGCACTGCTGCAGGGCCGGTTCGCCGCCACCCGCGAGGATGTGCAGGCGCTTGCCGCACCGGTGATGCGCCATCGCCTGCTGCTGTCGTTCGCCGCCGAGGCCGAGCAGAAGCGTGCCGACGACGTGGTCGCTGCGCTGCTGCAGGCCGTGCCGTTCCCGGGTTGATCCTCGCGTGAACGCCGGTACCCCGCTGACGTTGCCACCGGAACTGCGTGCGCGCCTGCGCATGCTGCGGTTGCGGCCGCGCCTGGCCAGCGGGGCGAGCGGCATTGGCCAGCACGCCAGCCGCAGCCGCGGTGCCGGTCTCGAATTCGCCCAGTACCGTGCCTATGAGCCCGGCGACGAACTGCGCCAGATCGACTGGAAGCTGTATGCGCGCTCGGACCGCTTCTTCGTGCGCGAATCCGAACGCGAAAGCCCGATCACGGTCTGGCTGCTGCTCGACGCCACCGCTTCGGCCAACCAGGTGGATCGCGCGGCACCGCGGCGCACGCGCCTGGACCACATGCGCGGGGTGGCCGCCTGCGCGGTTGAACTGGCCCTGCAACAGGGCGACCGCTTTGGCCTGCTGGCAATCAATGGCGATGGACTGCAACTTGTGCCCGCGGAGAACGGCGCACGCCAGCGGGATCGCGTGCACCTGCAGCTGCATGCCCTGCAGGCGCGCGGCGCCTGGCCTGCTGCTGATCGCCTTCGGCCGCTGTGGGAGCGCGTTCGCCCGGGGGATCTGCTGCTGACGATCGGCGACGGCTTCGACGACGCCGGCATCGTGTTGCTGGAACAGCTGGCCGGCGCACGCCGCGAAGTGGCACTGTTGCAGATCCTCACCGCCGACGAGCGCGACTTCCCGTTCGATGCCGGCCATCGCTTCCGCGACCCGGAAACCGGCGAGGAACTGCTGGGCGATGGTGCGGCGATCCGCGCTGACTACCTGCAGCGCTTCGCCGACGCACGCAGCGCATTACGTGCGCGCCTGCAGGCCAGCGGCATCGCCAGTGCCACCGGCTGGCTCGACCAACCGTTGGACCAGCCGCTGCAGGCGCTGTTCGGCCGTGGGGGCGCTGCATGATCCTGCTGTTCCCGTTGGGCCTGGCCGCGCTCGCCGCAGGGCTGTTGCCGTTGTTGATTCATCTGGCCCGGCGCCATCCGTATACGCCGCTGGATTTCGCCGCGCTGCGCTGGCTGCGTGCACAGATCCGGCCGCGCCAGCGCATCCGCTTCGATGACTGGCCGTTGCTGCTGGTGCGGCTGTTACTACTGGTAGCCTTGGCGCTGTTGCTGGCGCGGCCCGCGCTGACCGGCCCGGTGGCGCCCCCCGCTGCATGGACCGTGGTAGCGCCGGAACTGGATGCCATGGCACTGCGTGGAACGGCCAAGGATGGCAACTGGCACTGGCTGGCACCTGGCTTCCCCGCCATCGATCAGGCACCACCGGCATCCAGCGCATCCCTGCCCAGCCTGTTGCGCGAACTGGACGCACAGCTGCCCGCGGGCACCGCGTTGACCGTGCACGTTCCCGATCCCCTGCCCGGCCTGGATGGCGCCCGCCTGCAGCTGTCGCGCGACGTGCAATGGCACACGCAGCCGATGCCGGTCACACCGCCGCAGACTGCAGCGGCATTGCCGCAGCTGCGCGCGCACGGCGAGGCATCCGCCACTGCCCAGCACTGGTTGAACGCACTGCAGCGCGCATGGGGCGTGCAGGCACCGCTCGCTCCGCTGTCGGTGGATGCCCTGCCCGAACGCGGCGAGATCGGCGTGTGGAGCCGCAGCGATGCACTGCCGGCGAACTGGCAGGCGTGGCTGCGCGACGGCGGTCGTGTCATCACCGCCGGCAAGCCCGCTGCCGACGCCCGCATCCTGCTGCGCGACGCGGAGGGCGCACCGCTGCTGTGGCAACAACACGTCGGCCACGGCTATCTGCTGGCGCTGCCGGGCGACTGGAATACCACGAGCAACGCCGCGCTGCGCGATCCGAAGTTGCCGCGTGCCCTGCTGCTGGCGCTGCAGCCACCCACGGCTCCGCGCCTGGGCGATGCACGTGACCAGGCACCGCAGCGGGCCGCATTGCCTGCTGCAACACCACCGCTGCGTGAGCCGACGCCTTGGCTGTTGCTGGCTATCGTGCTGCTGTTCGCGCTGGAACGCTGGATGGCCAGCAGCGCCCGCCGCAGGGTGGCCGCATGAATACCTGGCAGCACGCCTGGCAACGTGCGCGCCGGCGCCGTGCGCTCATCACCCTGCTGCTGGGCCTGCCATGGGCGCTGGCTGCGGCGGTGCTGGCCCTGCGTCTGGCAGGTTTCGATATCGCCTGCGTCGTCGGTACGATCAGCCTGCTCGCGTGTGCGGGCTTCGCCACTGCGCATGCCCGCCAACTGGACCGGCAGTGGCTGCAACGCCACCTTGATGGCAGCGGTGCCAGCGAGGACAGTGCCGATCTGCTGTTCGCCGATGCCGCCACGCTCAATCCGCTGCAGCAGCGCCAGCGTGCGCATGTGCTGGCCACGCTGGAACACGCGATGCCGGAGCTGCGTCCACACTGGCCGCCCGGGGCATTGGCGCTGTGCTGGATCGCGGGCCTGGCCATTGTTGTGCTGGCAGTCGGCTGGCCACGTTCGAACCCCGGTTCCGCGCCAGTCCGCACGTCGGCGCCAGGCAGCACGGCCGCCGCAGGCCCGCTACGCCTGCAGTCCACCCGCCTGCGCATCGACGCACCGGTCTATACCGGCCAGGCCACGCTCACCCAGAATGCGCTGGACGCCAAGGTCGCCGCCGACAGCCGGCTGTCCTGGTCGCTACGCTTCGACCGTGCACCGGACAAGGCATGGCTGCAGTTCCACGATGGTCGCAGGTTGCCGCTGAGCGAGCACGAAGGACAGTGGCAGGCGCAGGATGTGGCACGCGCGCCGGTGCTGTACCGCGTGGTGAGCGAACCGGCACTGGCAGAGACCCGCCTGCATCGGCTGGATGTGGTGGCCGACCGTGCACCCCGCGTGCGCGTACTGGAGCCCACGGCCAGCCTGGTGCTGGGCACGCCGGGGCAGCGACAGTGGGCACTGCGCTTCGAAGCCAACGACGATTACGGTGTCGCGGCGCAGGCAACGCTGTCGATCACCACCACCCAGGGCAGCGGTGAGAACATCACCTTCGTGAAGCGCAGCGTCACGCTTGCCGGCAGCGGCGAAGCCACCGCGCGGCGTTTCGCCCACACCCTGGATCTGGCGTCACTGGGCGCGCAGCCCGGCAACGATGTGATCGCCCAGCTGGAGGTGCGCGATAATCATGCACCCACGCCGCAGACCGGGCGCAGCAGCAGCGTGATCCTGCGCCTGCCCAGCGCCGAAGTTGCGCTCGGTGCAGAGCTCGAGGGCCGCATCAAGAAGACCCTGCCTGCGTACTTCCGCAGCCAGCGGCAGATCATCATCGATGCCGAAGCCCTGATCCGGCAGCGACGCAGCCTGGCCGCCGAGGACTTCGTGAAGCGCAGCGATGCGATCGGTGTCGACCAGCGCATCCTGCGCCTGCGCTACGGCCAGTTCCTGGGCGAGGAAAGCGAAGGTGCACCGAAGCCACCGCCGACCAGCGACCTGCCCACCAGCGATACGCCGGCCGCAGACGACCACGACCACGACCATGACGACGAGCACGATCACGACCATGGCGCCGATGCAGGCGCGCACGACGCGCATGGCCACGACCACGGCGGCAAGCCGGCCAATGCCGATACGCCACCGGTGTTCGGCAGCGACACCGACGTGCTCTCCGAGTATGGCCACACCCATGACCACGCCGAGGCGGCGACTCTGCTCGATCCGCAGACCCGCGCCACGTTGAAGGCCGCGCTGGACCAGATGTGGTCGGCCGAAGGCGAGCTGCGCCAGGGCCGTCCGGAACAGGCATTGCCCTTCGCGTACAAGGCGCTGGGCTTCATCAAGCAGGTGCAGCAGGCCGAACGCATTTATCTGGCCCGGGTCGGGCCGGAGCTGCCACCGATTGATGAAGGCCGTCGACTCGGCGGTGATCGCGCCGGACTGGCCAGTCGTGAACTGCCGTTGGCCGCGCGCACGCCGCCGGACCCGGCCATTGTTGAAGCCTGGCAACGCCTCGGCGATGACAACGGCGCACCGGATCTCGATGCGCTCGCGACCTGGCAGCAGCGCAACGCCGCCTACCTGCCCGATGCACTGGATCTGGCCGCCGCCATCGAGCAGCTGCGCATCGAGCCCGGTTGCCACGACTGCCGCCTGCGCCTGCGCGCACAGCTGTGGCGGGCACTGCAACGTCCACTGCCGCAGGCGATGCGGCGCAGTGCGGCCGATGCGATGGGCCAGCGCTACCTCGACGCGCTGGAGGCGCAGCCATGACCCCCTCCAGCCCGAACCTGTGGATTGCGCTGGCACTTGCTGTGGTCGTGGTCATCGCCAGCGTGCGCCTGTTGCGTGGAAGCACAACGCACCCAGGCCGCCGCTGGATCGGCATTGCGCTGCAGATCGCCGCTGCCATGCTGCTGTATTTCTGCCTCGTACCCCCCAATCGCCAGCAGCCCGCAGGCGGGTTGGTCGTGCTGGGAATCGATGCCGACCGGGCTGGCGCACTCCCGGCCAGCGAAGGCCCACTGCTGCTGTTACCCGAAGCTGCCGATGTGCCCGGCGCACAGCGCGTACCCGACCTGGCCACCGCGCTGCGCCAGCATCCAGCCTCCACGCTGACGCTGGTCGGTGCGGGCCTGGCCGCACGGGACCGCGACGCGCTGCTGCCACCGGATGTACGTTGGCAGGCTGCACCGGAGCCGCGCGGCTGGATCGCGCTGCAACCACCGGCCGATGTGGCTCCCGGTGCACGCTTCGAAGTAGTGGCCCAGGCGCGTGGCGCGGCAAAGGCGAAAGCAGAACTGCTCGACCCGGCCGACAGCGTGGTCGATCGCACGGACGTTGCCGACGACGGCCGCGTGCAGCTGAGCGGCATCGCCCGAGCCGAAGGCCGCAGCGTGTTCAAGCTGCGCCTGCTCGATGCCGACGGCCATGTGGTGGACAGCGTACCGGTGCCGCAGCAGACCCTGCCGGCCGCACCGCTGCGCCTGCTGGTGCGCGCCAGTGCGCCGGGCCCAGAGCTGAAGTACCTGCGCCGCTGGGCGGCCGATGCCGGCATCCGTGTGCAGGTGCAGGCGGATACCGGGGCCGGACTCAGCGTTGGCGATGGCCCGGTGTTGATCGATGCAGCATCGCTGACGCGCAGCGATCTGCTGCTGCTGGACGAACGCAGCCTGGCGGCATTGAGTGCGGGCCAGCTGGCCGCCGTGCGCCAGGCCCTGCGCGATGGATTGGGCGTGCTGGTCCGCAGCGCGGGCGCACCTTCGGCCAGTGCGCGCCAGCGTCTCCGCGATCTGGGCCTGCCCGTGCAGGGCGATGGCAGCAGCCGCACCCTCGAGCTTCCCGGCGATGGCGAAAGCGCGATCCTCGCCGCACGACGTGGCCCGCTTGCCGCCGGCACGTTGCCGACCGGCTACGGCGAAGAGGCCGATCGCAGCTCGCACAGTGCCGCGCTGCCTTCGCTGGAAGCACTGGCGTTGCAGCCGCCGGGCAGCAACGCGCTGCTGCACGATCGTGCCGGCAATGCCATCGGTGGCTGGCGCGCGGTTGGCAGGGGCCGCATCGGCCTGCTGCCGCTGACCGACAGCTGGCGCTGGGTGCTGGCCGGGCGCGATGACCGCCATGGCGAACTCTGGAGCAGCGTGGTGGCCACGCTGGCGCGCGCACAGAGCCGCGATGATGCGCTGTGGTCACCGCAGCCGATCAGCTGGGCAGGCGAACGGCAGGCGCTGTGTGGCGTGCAAGCGCCGCTGCAGGTCTTCAACAAACGTGGTGACGCCGTACCCCTGATTGTCGATGGCGCGACATCGGCGCTGCGCTGCGCCGGCTGGTGGCCCCGTGAGGCAGGCTGGCAGCGCCTGCAGCGTGGCGACAGCGTTGTCTGGCGCTATGTGTTCGACCCGAAGGATGCACCGACGCTGCATCGGCAGGCGATGATCGATGCGACCACGCAGGCGTTGGCTGCCAGCACGCCTGCAGACGCGTCGGTGATGCAACCCGTGCCGGGCTCGCGCTGGCCGTGGTGGCTGGCGTTCGTGTTGTGCGCATCATTGCTGTGGTGGCTGGAGCGGCGGCGCTGAGCCTGGGGTCGGATCCCTTTCGTTCGCGAAAGGGCTCCGACCCCGCCGTTGGATCGCGCACAGCATCCACGCGTGGCGTGGATCTACCGGCCCCATCCCTCATGCGCCCTTCAACGTTTTCCGGCGCGCCGGTACACACCGTTGAAACGCACGTTCATGCCACCGCATTCGCTGTTATCGGCCACGATCAGCACCTCACCCAGCGAATGCACTCGCACCCTGCAGGTGTCCTCGACGAATTCCACATCAGCACCACGCGGCGTCGCCCGCGCTTCCACCTGGCCCATGTTCGGCCCGTAGGGACGCTGTTCCGGCGTAGGGTTGGCTGAGGGCCAGTAGGCGTCACCCTCCACATGAAGTTGCCCGCCCTGCACGCGGATCTTCAGGCCGTTGTCGCCATCCTTCCACTCGCCCGCCCAATCCTGCAGCGCTGGCACGACCACCGGCAACGCCCGCAGCTTGCTGCGGTCGACCCAACCGGCGCTGCCACCCACCTTGTTCGGGAAGAACGCGCAGCGATAGCGGCCCAGGTCGCGCCCGGTCACCACGGTATCGCCATTGACCACATAGCTGCGCTGGCGGCAGGCCGGCTCGCCCTTGGCCGGGCAGCCGTCCATGTCGCCAAGCAGGTACAGACGTGGTGCATCGACCACCCGCGCCAGGGCGAACCGGTTCTGTTCGGAGGGAAACGCGCCATTGCGGCAGGCGCCATCATCGGCAATGCCATCCGCGAAGGCGGAGACCGGCAGCAATGCGGCCAACAGGCAGATCGAACGCAGGAACATGGCAGCCCTACCGGTGGGGGAGCCAGCAGGATATACGGCCTACTTCACCGGCGGTGCATCACCGGCATCCTGCTCCTGGGAGAACCGCAGCGCACGCTGCTGCTGCTCGGCACTGAGCTCGGGCGGTGGCCGCGCCACGGCGGCCTGGATCTGCGCAGGTCCGCCGGTGAGTTTGTTGATCCCCTTGGCCGCCGCCATCACCCCCTTGACCACGCCCATCATGATGTAGCCGCCGCCCATGCTGACCTGCTCCGGCGAGGGCGGTTCGCTCCAGTCGCGGCTGAAGCGGTTGTCGCCGAACTTCACCGGATTCTTGAAGCGGTACAGGTCCAGCGGCTCGTCTTCCGGCTTGAGCGCACGCACTTCGCCGAGGGTGGTGACATTGTCCTGCGGCAGGGTGGTGGAGATCGGCGCGGCAGGTGCTGCCGGGACATCAGCAGGGGGAGCGGGCACAGGATCGGACACCGCTACCGGCGCTGCCTGCTGCGCCTGCGCGACGCCCGCCAGCAACAGGCTGGCCAGCAGTACTCCCTGCGTTCCACGTTGTGCCACAGCCATCCACCCTGTTGGTTGCGTCCAGTGAACAAGGATACGGATGCGGGCTTCAGATTTCGTTGGCATCGGCGGGGGCATTCAGGGTGTGTCACGCATCATCGCTGCGCGGCCTGGGCGCCGAAGTTTGCAACGAACTTCATTCCCCTCGGGAGGCGGGGACGGCATCCTGCGATTTTCCCGGTAAGGCCCATCCCTGATGACAGCTCCCTCCACACGCCCGCCGCGTCGGCCAGTCGCCTGCTGATGTCGCGCGCGGCAGTACTGGTGGGTCTGGCGGTCGTGTGCCTGATGGTCATCGCGACCGCCGCCGAATGGACATCGCGTGTCCGCGCCGGCATCGCCTCGCTGCGCCGCAGCAGCACGCTGCGGACGCTGGGCGCGGACGAACACATGGCACTGGCACCGGTGCGCGCGTTGACCGGCTGCGACCACGACGACCAGGTAAAGCGGCTGCATGGCGCCTTCACCGGTGGGGCGTGGCGGAACAGCTTCCCGGTCGGTGACGGCTTCCTGGGTGGCATTCCCGTGCTGGTGCCAAGACAGGCATGGCCCTACCTCTCGGAAGACAATGAAGCTGACGTGGTACTGGGTGATCACGTGGCCATGGTGGTGCGTCTCAATGGCTTCACCATCGCTGCTGCACGGCCGGATGCAGCCACCAGCCGCGTCTGTGGCGAGCGCCTGGAGACACCCGAAGAAATCTCGATGCGACGGGGTCCCGGCCTGCGCCCGTCCCCGCTGCTGATTGCCGCACTGGCGCTGTGGGCCGCCACCGGCGTCCCGGGCCTGCTCGCCATGCCGTTGCTCGCCATCGCCGGTCTTGCGGCCTGGCTGGGCTTCCCTCGCCGCAACGGCCCTGCGACAGCGCAGCGCGTGCTGCGGGTACGCGGGCGCCTGCGCGCGTACCAGCGTACTGCCCAGACATCACGGGTGTGGTTGCTGGGCAATGACCGGCGTGTGCAGCTTCCAGAGAATTGGGAGCACGCTGCGGCATTCTCCCGCGGGCGCTCGATGCTGCTGGATGTGCGCGCCTGTGACGGCGCAGTGCTGGGCGCTGGCACGGCGTGGTGCCTGGCCAGCGACCGACGGCGCTATCCGCCCACGGGAGGGTTCTGGCAACTGGCGTGGGTGGGCCTGCTGTTGTGCGTGCTGGTCTTCGGCGCCGCCTGGATGCCGTGGTCGCAGCGCCTGGAGCCGGGCTGGCCGCTTGCGTCTGGCTGGCAGGCGGTGGCATTGCTGGCGTTGGGCTGGCACGCGGTGCGGTTTGTGGTCTGCATGGTGCAATTCCTCCGCCGCAGCGAGGCGCTTGACGCGGACATCGCGCAGCGTCCGGACCCGTGGCACTGAACGGTTCACGCCCTTCGCGCGCGATGTCTCACATCCTGAGACGTGGATGTGGTGCCATGTGACCCCTCGCAATCCGTCCCGGCTCCACTTTCCATGGCCTACGAACTCGCCAAGCGCACCGCCGACGCCGAGCAGAAGCTCGCTACCCGCGACGGCCTGCCCGCCCGCGACGGCGCCCTGCTCAGCGCGCGCCTGCAGCGCCGCTACCAGGACCGCATCACCGGCAGCTTTGCCATTCCTGGCCGCGAAGGGCGCTACGCGCCGATTCCCGCGTCGGTGCCGCCGGCGCTGGCCGCCGCGCTGAAGGCGCGTGGCATCGAACAGCTCTACAGCCACCAGGCCGAGGCGTGGGAGGCCAGCCAGCGCGGCGAACACGTCGCCATCGTCACCCCCACCGCCAGCGGCAAGTCGCTGTGCTACACCCTGCCGGTAGTCAGCGCGGCGATGCAGGACAAGGCCAAGGCGCTGTACCTGTTCCCGACCAAAGCGCTGGCCCAGGACCAGGTGGCCGAGCTGCTGGAACTCAACCGCGCCGGCGATCTGGGGGTGAAGGCCTTCACCTTCGACGGCGACACCCCCGGCGATGCACGCCAGGCCATCCGCCTGCACGGCGACATCGTGGTCTCCAACCCGGACATGCTGCACCAGGCGATCCTGCCGCATCACACCAAGTGGGCGCAGTTCTTCGAGAACCTGCGCTACATCGTCATCGACGAAGTGCACACCTACCGCGGGGTGTTCGGCAGCCATGTCAGCAATGTACTGCGGCGGCTCAAGCGCATCTGCGCGTTCTATGGCGTGCAACCGCAGTTCATCCTGTGCTCGGCCACCATCGGCAACCCGCAGGCACATGCCGAGGCGCTGATCGAAGCGCCGGTCACCGCCATCACCGAATCCGGTGCGCCCAGCGGGCCGAAGCAGGTGCTGCTGTGGAACCCGCCGGTGATCAATCCGGACCTGGGCCTGCGCGCCTCGGCGCGATCGCAGAGTAACCGCATCGCGCGCATCGCGATCAAGTCCGGGCTGAAGACCCTGGTGTTCGCGCAGACACGCCTGATGGTGGAAGTGCTGACCAAGTACCTGAAGGATATTTTCGACCACGACCCGCGCAAGCCGCCGCGCATCCGCGCCTACCGCGGTGGCTACCTGCCCACCGAGCGGCGTGAGACCGAGCGCGCGATGCGTGCCGGCAACATCGACGGCATCGTCAGCACCTCGGCGCTGGAACTGGGCGTGGATATCGGCAGCCTGGACGTGGTCATCCTCAACGGCTACCCCGGCAGCGTGGCCGCCACCTGGCAGCGCTTCGGCCGCGCCGGTCGCCGCCAGCAGCCCGCGCTGGGGGTGATGGTGGCCAGTTCGCAGCCGCTGGACCAGTACGTGGTGCGCCATCCGGACTTCTTCGCCGAAGCCTCGCCCGAGCACGCGCGCATCGCGCCGGACCAGCCGCTGATCCTGTTCGACCACATCCGCTGCGCAGCCTTCGAGCTGCCGTTCCGGGTCGGCGATGGCTTCGGCCCGATCGATCCGGAAGTGTTCCTGGAAGCGCTGGCCGAGACCGAAGTCATCCACCGCGAAGGCGAGCGCTGGGAATGGATCGCCGACAGTTATCCCGCCAATGCGGTCAGCCTGCGCGCGGTGGCCGACGGCAACTTCGTGGTGGTCGACCGCAGCGATGGCCGCCAGCAGATCATCGCCGAGGTCGATTATTCCGCCGCCGCACTCACCCTGTACGAAGGCGCCATCCACATGGTGCAGTCCACTCCGTACCAGGTGGAGACGCTGGACTGGGACGGGCGCAAGGCCTACGTCACCCGCACCCACGTGGACTACTACACCGACAGCATCGACTTCACCAAGCTCAAGGTGCTTGACCGCTTCGATGGCGGCGTGGCCGGTCGTGGCGATTCGCACCACGGCGAAGTGCACGTGGTACGCCGCGTGGCCGGCTACAAGAAGATCCGCTATTACACCCACGAAAACATCGGCTACGGGCCGGTGAACCTGCCCGACCAGGAACTGCACACCACGGCGGTGTGGTGGCAGCTGCCACAGGCGCTGCTGCTGCGCGCCTTCGCCAGCAAGCAGGATGCGCTGGATGGCTTCCTCGGCGCAGCGTATGCGCTGCACATCGTCGCCACCGTGGCGGTGATGGCCGATGCGCGCGACCTGCAGAAGTCGGTCGGCAACGGCGATGGTTCCTGGTTCGCGATCGCCGACCAGAGCGGCCGTGGCCAGCTGCGTGGCAGCGAGGGTGATCCTGGCGTTGTCGAGCTATTGCAGGAGTTCGTGCCCACCGTGTACCTGTACGACAACTTCCCCGGTGGCGTCGGCCTCAGCGAGCCGCTGTGGCAGCGCCAGGCCGAGCTGGTGCAGCGCGCGCGCGAACTGGTGCAGCGCTGCGACTGCAAGGCCGGCTGCCCGGCCTGTGTCGGCCCCGTCCTGGCCGCGCAGGAAGAGGATGAGACTTCGCCGCGCGCGCTGGCACTGCGCGTGCTCGACCTGTTCGATGCCGACGCCTGCCAGGATGTGCCCGACGTGGTGATCACCACGCGCGAGCCGATGGAGTTGCTGGCACCGTGAGCCTGAGCCTGGACAAGCTGCGCCTGCTGCGGAAGCAGGCCGGCGACCCGAAGGCGAGCACACCGGCCGCGCCGGACGTGCCCCCTGCGCCACCGGCATCCGTGGCCGCCAACGATGCGCGGCAACCACCGGCCGAACGTTCGGTGTTCGCCTGGGTCGAACAGGAAATCCGCCACAAGCCGACCGGCGCTGCGGCCTCCGCACCGGCACCCGTACCGCTGCGTCGGCCGGAAGTAGGCAGCCTGCATCGCCTGCTCGGCCTGCGCTCCCGCGGCAGTACCACGCCGGCACGCGCCAGCGCACAGGATCGTCAGCTGCCCGGCGAGGAGATCGCACCGGGCCTGTTCCTGATCGAATCGCTGCAGCCGCAACCAATCCCGACCGCCCCGCTGTCATTGGCCTTCGCCAAGCGCGAGGACCAGCACGTAGCTGCGCGCGACCTGCTGTTCTTCGATACCGAGACCACCGGCCTGGCCGGTGGCACCGGCACGCGTGCCTTCATGATCGGCGCGGCCGACTGGTACGTGTGCCCGCAGCGTGGCGAAGGCCTGCGCACCCGCCAGCTGCTGATGTCGACCATGGCTGCGGAAGAAGCGATGCTGGCCACCTTCGCCAGCTGGCTGCAACCGTCCACCGTGTTCTGCAGCTACAACGGCCGCAGCTATGACGCACCGCTGCTGAAAGCGCGTTACCGGCTGGCCCGGCAACGTTGCCCGATCACCGCACTGGATCACGTCGACCTGCTCTATCCCACGCGCCGCCGCTATCGCGGCACGTGGGAGAACTGCAAGCTGTCCACCATCGAACGCCAGCTGTTGCGCGTGGTGCGCGAGGACGACCTGCCGGGCTCGGAAGCCCCGGGCGCATGGCTGCGCTTCCTGCGCGGCGGCGATGCGGTGAACCTGCGGCGGGTCGCCGACCACAATCACCAGGACGTGGTGACGCTGGCCCTGCTGCTGCAGCGGCTGGTGCGCGAGGAACAACGCGAACGCGAGACGCTGGCGCTGGTCGGGCAGTAGGCGTTGACGCGGCCTGACGGTGGCAGCGGTGACACTGCCGCCACCATCCACGCTTGGAGCCCGACCATGCGCCTCAGTCCCCTCGCCCTGCTCGCCATCCTGCCGCTGGCCGCCTGCAGCCATGCCGGCAGCAGCACCGCACACGAGAGCACACCACCGCCCGCTGCCGAGGGCGGGCACGAGTGCAAGCCGGACACGCTGGACGCTTTCACCGGCAAGACCGCCGACGAAGCCACCGTGAAGCAGCTGGTGAGCGCCAGCGGCGCGCGCAATGCGCGGGTGGTCAAACCGGGCATGGCGGTGACCATGGACTTCCGCCAGGACCGCGTGACCGTGCAGGTGGACGCGCAGAACAGGATCGAGCGCGCCAGCTGCGGTTGATGTTCCGCCGGGCAGCGCCGGGCCATGCCCGGCGCCTTCCCTCTTCAGGTGTGCCGCTGCGCTCGCCGGGCATGGCCCGGCGCTGCCGCCGTTTTCAGAGGCGCTCGGCCTTGCCGCTGGCCAATGCGCGGGCGATCACCAGCTGCGCCTGCTGTGCCGCCCGCGCGTGCACCTGCGCCTGGCGTTCGCCCAGCGCGGCCTGCTGGCTGCCCAGCGCCGCCTGGCGGCTGGCCAGTTCGGCCTGCTGGCTGGCCAAGCGGTTCATGTCGCGGGTGCGGCTGGACTGTGCGGCCTGGCTGCGGGCTTCCTGCATCGCGCGACGTGCCTCGGCGGCCGCCTCACGGGCGGCTTCACGCGCAACTGCGGCGTCGCTGGTCACCCCGCGTGCCGCCTTCGCGGCTTCGGCGGCGGCTTCGCGATTGATGTCGTGCGCGCTCATCGCACTGCGCGCAGCCTCGACCGCCACCAACGCGATACGGCGCGCCTCCTCGCCCTGCAGCCGGCCCATCTCGCCCATCTGCTTGCCGAGTGCGCTCTGCTGGCGACCAAGCGCACTCTGCTGGCGACCCAGTGCGCTCTGCTGCTGCCCCAGGTCGGACGCACCGGCGTAAGCACGCTGCAACGACTGGACCAGCATCGGGTCACGCACGATGTAGCGCTCACTGCCCTGGCGGAACCACAGCGCCGGTCCCTTGCCGAGCTGCTTGCGCGCCAGCGTCACGTCGTCGATGCCGCCGTTGGCGAAGGTTGAATCACCATCGACCAGCACGAACGCCTGCGGCGGCGACGTGCTCAGATCCAGCCGCCCGTAGGTGGTGATGGAGGAACTGCGCGAGGTGCTGCGGCCGGCGTCGATGCCGGGGTCGACGTCGACATCCACGTCAACCGCCACATCCGCATCGTCCGGGCCGGACAGCTCCTCGACGTCGGCGGGCTCGGCGGGCGGCGCAGGGGCCACCGGCACCGCCGGCGCGCGCGCCGACATCGGCGGAGCAGGCGGAACCTTCGGCGCCGGCGGCGGGGGCACCACGGCCTTCGGTGCAGCCGGCGGCGCGGGCGGTGCCGGCGGCACCGGCGCTGCGACCAGCCGCATCGGCGCCACGCCCACCACCACCACCGCGGCAGTCAACGCGATCGCCAGCAGACGCGGACAGGACCGGTGCGACTGCAGCGAGAGCAGGCGACGCTTGAGGCTGGTGGTGCTTGGTGCGGCGCTGGCCACGCCCAGGTGCGGCTGCGGTGCCACGCCCAGCTGCAGCAGCAGGCGGCCATAGGCCTGGCGGCTGGCACCGTGCTGGCCGACCACCGCCGCATCCACCGCTTCCTCGCGGGCCTGGGCGTATTCGCGCACCGACAGCCGCAGCAGCGGGTGGAAGAAGAACAGGTGCTGCGCCAACGCGGGCAGCAGGCCCCACTGCAGGTCACGCCGCTGCAGGTGCTGCAGTTCGTGGGTCAGTGCCAGGTCCAGCGCGTCGCCCTGCAGGGCGTTGTCGCCGGCCGGCAGCAGCAGCACTGGGCGGAACGGCCCGATCAGCTGCGGCGAGTCCACCTGCGCGCTCATCCACAGCCGCGGCGCAGGGCGCACGCCGTGCGCGTCGGAGGCCAGCTGCAGGGCCTGCACCAGCGCCTCGTCCTCGCAGGGATGGGCCGCAGCCAGCAGTGCGCGGCAGCGGCGCCACTCACCGAAGGTGCGCAACGCCATCAGCAGCACGCCGGACAGCCACAGCGCAGCCAGTGCGACCGCCCACCACGCAACCGCCGGCACGTCCGCCGCAGGCATCGGCATCGCGGCCAGCAGCTGCGCCGAGGCTTCCGGCGCCAGTGGGTACACCAGATCAGCGGCAACGTCGGTGGCGGTCATCGCCACCGCCTGCGGTGCCGGCAGCCAGGCCAGCTGCAGCGGCTGGCTCCAGAGCAGGCCGAGCACGGCCTGCAGCGAGACCAGCCACCACAGGCGGCAGCGGGTGGCCGCCGACAGCGACGGCAGCGCGCGGCACAGGCCATACACCAGGGCCACCAGCAGCACGGTCTGCAGGCTGGTCCAGCCCAGCCGTTCCAGCATCGGGATCAGCATCGTGGTGTCCATGGCTCAGCCCTCGTGGCGACGCGATTGGAGTTGGGCAACCAGCGCTTCCAGCTCGGCCAGCTCGTTGTCGCTGACCTGCTGGCGCTGCGACAGGTAGGCCACGAACGGCGACACCGACCCCTGCAGGGTGTTGTCGACGAACTGGGCCACGGCACCCTGCAGCACGCTCTGCGGGCCCCGGGTGGCCTGGTAGCGGTAGACGCCGTCCTGCTGCCGGCGCTGAAGATACCCCTTCGCCCGCAGCCGCTCCATCATCGTCAGCACGGTAGAGCGGGCCAGGCCACGGGCCTCGCCGTAGCCGCTGGCGACCTCGCCCACGCTGGCCGGCGCATGTTCATCGATGTACTGCAGCAGGGCCAGTTCCTGGTCCCCGATGGTCTTGCCACGCATGACACCACTCCCTTGACTACACGTGTCGTCACTGTCAGCTTGACGACAACTGTAGTCAACCCCCCGGAAGTCATGGGCCGACGAACGGTAGCGACGCGACGCTGATGCAAGCCAAATCCAGCATCAAGGGATAACGGGATCCAAAGCCACGTGCTCAGTGGCTCTCCGGTACCTGTCCGGATGATTGCGCAGCCTTCAGCCTGAGATTGCTCGCTCGCACTGGGGTCGCCAGCACGACGTCGGCGTTTTCAACCACCATCACCCGATCTGCCCGCTCTATTGTCTCGGGGCGATGGGCGACAATGATCCGCGTCAGACGAAGTCTATCGACAGCATCATTTACCAGACGCTCATTGGCGACATCAAGATGGCTTGTCGCTTCGTCCAGAAACAGAACGCTGGGCTCACGGTAAAGCGCCCTGGCAAGAATAAGCCGCTGCTTCTGCCCGCCGGACAATGTGCTTCCCATGTCGCCTATCAGGCTGTGATAGCCCATGGGCATGCCCATTACATCGTCATGGATCGCCGCCAGCCGCGCCGCGTGCTCCACACGCTCCTGTTCGGCAGCTCCCTGAAAGAAGGATATGTTCTCTGCAATGCTGCCGGCGAAAAGCTGGTCATCCTGCATTACCGCGCCGATGGCTTCACGCAGGCGCCGAGCGCCAGCGCCGCGCAGCGTCTGTCCACCAATGCGGATACTTCCCTCCGTAGGCTCAAGAAGACCGAGCATGAGCTTCATGAGCGTTGTCTTGCCGCATCCTGATCCACCGATGAGCGCCAACGATTCCCCTGGCTTCACAACAAAACTGCAGTTGCGGAATATCCAGGGCTCACCGTTGCCATAGCGGAAGGAAAGATTCTCAACCTCCACGCCCATCTCACCGGGCAAGGCCGGGGCGATTCCCTCTCCGCAATCCTCGGGCTCGGACAGTACGATGTCCGACAGACGTTCACCATGCAGGCGCAGCATCCGGAACTCAACCCACTTGTCGACGAGATTGCCGACACGCTGCGAAAACTGCTCCCGGTATGCGAGGTAAGCGATCAGCATGCCGACGGTGAACACATTTGACATCGCAAGCAACGCACCGATCCAGATCACGGCGATCCGCTCAATGCCGAACACCAGCTGGTTGATGCTCGTAAAGCCCAGGCCCATCTGGGCCAACCTCAACTCTTCGTTGACGGTGTCAACCATCAGATTCTCGTGGGCAGCACGCCGCTGCGGCTCCTGACCCGCTACCTTCAGGCTCTGTATACCGCGGAGTGACTCGAGCAGATGCGTCTGCTGCCGGGCACCGACCATCAGCTGCTGCTCGGTCCGATTACGGAACTCACGGTAGGACAGAGATCGGGCACCCGCATAGACGGCCACGGCACACAGCGTCACCATCGCCAGTTCCCATGAGTAGATGAGCATCAGCGCGAAGGTCATGATCGCCATGAGACCGTCAATGATGCCCTCCACGAAACTGGTGGTGATGACCGTCCTGATCTCACGGATGGAGCCAAGGCGTGAGGTGATGTCACCAAGGTGACGTTTCTCGAAGAATGCCAACGGCAGACGCATCAGGTGGGCGAAAATATTGTTCGTCCACTGCAATCCGAAATGCGTGGAAAGATAGACCACAGACCAGCCACGCAGCAGGTTGATTGCAACCTGCAGAAGCAGGGCGATGCCAAATCCAATCCCGAGGACGGTGAGCATGTCACGATCCGCCGAGACAAGTGCCTGATCCACCACCCATTGCAGCAGGAATGGCGCCAGCACGACGAAAACCTGCAACGCCAGCGACAGAATCAGAACCTGGGCCAACGAGCGCCACATGCCGCGCACCGCGCCAGTCAATTGCTGCAGGCTGATCGCCGGTGCGCGCTTCACGGGCTTGAGCTCGGCCGTCGGTGTCAGCTCCAGCACAACTCCGGTAAAGTGCTCCGATGCCTCGCGGTAGCTGAGTTTCCGCTCACCGACGGCGGGATCACAAATGACGATCCCTGATGCACGCACCGTTTTCAGAACCACGAAATGGTTCATGTCCCAGTGCAGTATGCACGGAGTCGTCAGCTTCCCCAGTTCTTCGAGTTCGACTCGAATCGCGCGCGCCGAAAAGCCAATCTGCTGGGAGATCTGAACCAGCCGATCCAGACGCAGCCCTTTCAGCGAAAGATTAAACCGCTGGCGCAGCACGGCCAGCCCACCGTGCTGGCCATGGTGGTCAGCCACCATCGCCAATGCGGCCAACCCGCATTCGGCGCTTTCAGACTGCAGGATGACCTTCATGTGCGCAGCCGCTTGGATTGCCGGGAAAGGGGCATGACGGACGACACGATCACGTCAGCTGTCACTGTCGCGGTGCCCAGGGCGCTCAGGCTCCATCGGCGCATCTCCGGAAATCCGGAAGAGCGTCAGTCGTCCCTTGGTCACACCAGCATCGCCGCGCGCCTCGATGTCCGAGAACGAGACCAGGACAGACCCATCCGGCATTCGATGCGCGGAAGGAGCGAATGGATTGTAGGCAAGCCGTTCCGTCAGGAGCTGCTCGGGACCTGCCCTGCCCTGCACATCCACTGCGCGCCTGTACAGATCGAAACTGACGGGAAACCGCGCTGTGGCGCCCTTGTAGGAAGGGTAGACATAGTAGATGTCCACGCCGCCGTCCTGTCGAGGCAGCGCGAACCCGTCGTGGACATCCGGCTTGTTCGGAGACTTTGCTGGCGAAAGCTCCACAGGGCCGGACCAGGTTCTGCAGTCGGGGCTGACGCTGTACAGCGTTGTCATGTAGCCACCTTCGGGCGCCTTCTGATAACTCATGAAGCAGCCATGCTGGCCCAGCGGCACCACGCGCGGATACGCCACGGGTGTCGATGCCGCCCCCTGAAACTCCGATGGTGATCGGGCATTGCGCATCGACATCCAGCGAGGACCGGTTCCCATTCCACGGAATGTCAGATAGAGATCGCCTTCTGCCTGCACCCATCGAGGTGCCTGGACCAGCTGGGTCAGTCCCGGGACATCCGGCAGCCGCTGTGGCGCCCCAAACCCCTGCGGCGTGGCCCGCGCGCGCCAAAGCGTGATATTGCTGAAATCAGCGTCACTGCCTGCAAAGTAGAGCCACGCATCGTTATCGATGTGAACGAGCACCGGAGCATCCTCCAGCACTGAACCAAACGACAGCGGCTCAGGCTGGTCCATGAGGCGACCATCAGAGGACCGGATCTGCATCAGCCGTGATGAGTCCATGTCGCCGCGGAGATACTGCGCATACACCACTTTGAATCCGCCGGCGGGCGCACTCAGTACCGCGATCTGCCGATCCACGCCGTTAGACACTGGAGACCGCCAGGTGCCCGCGGGGCCGACAGGCAGTTCCGTGGCCTTCGGAAGCACCATTGGCTTCGATGACACTGGATGTTGCGCAACCGGAGGCAGGCTTGGAGCAGCATCGGCCAAGGCGGGGGCGACGGCTGCATGGAACAGAAAGAAGACCGCGATCAGGCATCTAATTGGCATCTGAACACCAGATATTGCAGGCATACTTGCTCCCGCGGGTCACCGGTTGGCCCGCATGCAGCGCACCCGGATTGACGCTTCGCTGTTGTCGGCCACGGTTACGGAACATGAGCAGGGCGCCACGAAGAGGGCGCACACTCAGGTCGAAGGCAGGAAAGAGGGTTTCCCCGCCTTCGAACCCATCGTTGAGGTACGCAAGAAGTGTCCATGCGCGCGTGGACTGATCTGGCAGTCCTGCATCCAGGGGAACATCATAGTGTGGGGCGAACTTCTGTCCCATCTCATACCTGACGCACTGGATCGGCTCGAACAACGTGCTCGCACAGCCAAGCAGCTCCGCCGCGCGATCGGTGATGCGGGCACACAGGTCCCCCGAGCAGGCCGCCGATTCACTTGTGCGGCCGCTGGACATGACCTCACTCTGCAAGCTGCCATCCGCACTGACCATGCTCTTGCGGAACGCAGGTGACGCGCTGGCCATGAGTTCCTCGCATTCGTCCACCGTCATGAAATCCTGGATGAGTTGAATCTCAAGATCTGAAAGCAGCGCTGCGTCCCTACCTACGCGGCAAGGCCCACGGACAGCAGCCTCAAGGGTGAGAGCTACGCCTGTCCAGCGCTTGGAAAACGAACTCAGGCCGTCCAACTGCCATCCCAGGCGGCCGCTGTAGTAGACGATCGCATGATCGTCGATGCGGCTCACTACGACGAACTCCTGGCGTGTACCGGACCGCACTTGGGCCAGGGCGGGAAATCGCAGTTGTGCCAATCCGCCGAGGTCGGTGCGAACCGCGACACTGACGATGCCCAGATCACCAAGGATGCCTGCAGCTCGCTGCAGGGAGAAAGTTTCCGTGTACCTGCGGGGTGCGCCCAGCAGCGCGACGTCAGAAGACTGCACTGAGCACCCCGCGAGCCGAGCGGCAACGTCGATGATTGCCAGGTGCGGGCAATGGCCCTTCAGGATGGAATGCTCCAGCTGCATTGCGCTTCAGCTCCGTTCTCCGGAAAAGCGAGGCCGCGACGCCCACCTTGACGGCCAGGCATCGCAGCACTCGCCGTATTCAGTTACTCAAGGACCGGATGCGTGGTTCCGTTGTCACTGGCCGGCGTCGTCTTCACCGGCGGGAGCGTCGGAATTCCATCGCCATCGCCGCCGCCTACCTGCTCCATTTCTTCCTGGGAAAGAATGTGACCAAGCACGCGCGACTCCAGGTCCTTCTTGATATCTTCGTTCTTCATGCCATTTTCTCCTCGATTTTCGACAACAGGAGTGTTGTCGGTGGATCACGCCAGGCGCCTGACGCAATGGGTTGACGTCCCACCTGCCGGGGTCAGGACGTAATCACTGAAGTGCTCTCGATGAATTCCGAATAGGAGATCCGGCGATGCGCATGTCCCATGTCGTATCGCCACTGCAGCGACGGTGCACGGATGAACTCACAGAACATGTCCAGCATCGGCAATCCAGGGCACCACTGTTCGACGAAAAGGAACTGTCCGGCCTGATTGATCTCAAGGAAGATCCAGCGCCCATCGTCCGTAACGAGAAAATCGAACCCCGCCGCCACGAGGCCGAGCGCTTCCATCAGACGATGGCAGCGTTGCTGCAGGTCGAGCGGGACATCCACCACTTCGCAGGTGTCAATCGTGCCCTGGCTGCGCCGCCAGTCGAGACTGCCATCCGTCGGCTGCTCGATACGGATCGCAGCGCACTGGCGGCCGAAAAACTGCGCCCTGACTTCGAAAGCATATTCCACGCGGGCCTGATAGATGCCTGGGGCGGCGCGCAGCAGTGAATCCGCCGGGAGATCTGCTTCGCTGACCTTGGCGGTGTAGGTCGCGCGTCGAGCAGAATCGGACTTCCAGACATGGCCGCGTAGCGGCTTGTAAATGCACTCCGCGTGTTGGGCAAGGAAACCTCGGACATCCTCAGGTGAGCCGCTTATCAACGTGGCCGGAAGCTGGAAGCCAAGCTCGGCCGCGTGCTTCAGCTGATGGATCTTGTTTTCGGCCCGGACAAGGGCATCCAATGGATTCACTGCCGGGACAAGCTCCAGGGATCGATACAACCCCTCGCGCATCAGTTGCGATTCGCCTCGGGCGAACACCTCATCCTCTGGTTGAACGCCAGCGTTCTGCAGCGCCTCAAACGGGCGGCGATGCCACACTGCCGACAGCTGATCAAGGGCTACGGTTTCTCCGTCGATCGCGAGCGTGGCACCACTTTGCGCAGCCCCTACGCGGATGCTGAAGGCCGTTGTCTGGCAGAACCTGTCGCTCGCCAGATGAAACACGGTCGTTCCTTTGCGCCGCAAGCCCCAAACGACGGCCTTGGCGTGTGTATCGTGCGTTCCAGCATTGATGAGAACAGTCATGCTACTGATCGCCTCGTCGGTCCGAGAAATTTCCGTCCATCGAAACGGTTCGCTGCATGCGGCCCGTCTGCATCGACGTAATGCAGGAAGAGCTGGAGCCAGGTTCCCTCTGGCAGGCATTCGCGCCAGTGGGGCAGCTCACGTCCGGAGAACAGGAGCCCATCACCTGGAGCCAGGTCGAACGCCTGCACACCCTCCTGGGTCTCAATCATGATCGGCCAGGGCGCCCGTGTACCTTCGCTGCCAACGGTCAAGGTCAGCGTGTATTCGCAGGATGTGCGGTCAGTGTGTCTGCGCAGCCTCGATTCAGGCGTGTAGAAGCGCAGGAACGAGTAAGTGGCATGCAGCCGCTTTCCTACACAGTCTTCCACCTCAGGCAACAGTTTGGCCAGCAGCACCTCGCCCATGGCGTCGGCATATCGCCCCAGCGACGCGGTTTCTGTTTCCAGCTCATAGTACTTCGGCATGCGCGCATAGCTCTTCGCATACTGGAAGTAGAGATCCATCACTTCTGCCGCCACCAGCTGCTCAAGCCGCGCAAAACGGTCAACTGCAAATTTCCGACGGATGGATGAAGCGTTCAATGGAGTTCCTCCACTGTCGGCCTGCCAGGGGCGGCGGGCGCCTTTCCAGCCGCCGCGTACCCAGCAAGGAGCGAGCGCAGGCCAACGCTCAGCGGAAGGTCTGGATATGCGCTCACCCATGCGGACAGTCGCTTCAGGAACTGCTCGCCGCATCCCTGCTCGATGAGGTTGGCGGATTCGATCTCAAGCAACGCCGCACAGACATCCACGCCCGCACTGAAGCTTTCGCCGCTTGTTCTGTGGCGAATGATGCCGGTACCCAGCGCTTCGAGGAACGCACCGGGCCGATCACTGACGCAGAACAGATACACCAAATGCTCGGCACGTTCGCCCAGCATCCGACCCACCAGCGGCCGATCACTCCACCCAAGACGCTTGAATCCGAACACGTTCGTTCCGTAGATGCTGTGGAACATGCCAGCGATGCATACCGCCTCGTCGCATCCCCACTCCCGCAGAATGCGGCCCGTTCCTTCCAGATGATCCTTCAGCGTTCGCCCCGAGTGCGGCACCTGGTCAGCGCGCAGGAGTGACAGGTACTCCTGCAGCATCTGCAGGGAGGGCCGCTCCGGCATGTTGGCGACGGGCAAGGTCATTGTGCGAGCTGGGTCTTGAACACGACGGTGATGCGCAGCTCGGGACAGTCCCGGCTGGGTGAACGTGCAACGTGTGGCGTGGCGCCCCGGAACACCACCAGGCGCCCAGGTCGCGGGTAGACAGCATGGGTGATGTCACCCGTCTCCGGCACCACGAAAGCTGTCTCGCCCGACCAGTTGGGATGCCAGATTCCGTGGGCGTAGTAGACGACAGTGAAGTAATTTTCCTTGTCTGCATTGTCTGTATGAACATAGCCCTCCACGCCGTAGGTATGGGCATTGGCGTACACACGAAGGGGTTCATGGCCGGCCAGCACCGTCTGCGACAGGCACTCCCACAGCTCGTGGATCGGTCGTGCAGCTTCGTTTGCAGCAAGTTCGGCCAGGCACCCCTGACGGCTTTCCTTGTCGCCTCCGGCAAAATGCGCATGCCAGAAGCTGAAGCGGTCTTCAGACTTGACCGACTTCCATCCATACGCCCAGATGGGTTTACGGACCAGTCGCAGGATGTCGCGCCGAAGTTCGTCTGGTACCAGGTCATCGACAACATCGACATCGCCCAGATCCGGTACGCTCCCAAGCCTTTCCCGCTGCTCTAGTTCCATCGCTGCTTCCTCTGCGTGTCCGCCCGTTCGGTTTCAACGGCAGGACGGGTTGAGTGGAGGTGACCTTCTCTAGAAGATCCGTTTGCTTCGTGCGACCAGTGGCGCAAAGATCCATTCGGCCAAGCTGCTGCGCTCGCCAAGGATGTCAGCTTCAAGTGTCATGCCGGGCTTGAGTCGCTCGATGCGACCGTAAGCGTCCATCTCCTGACTGGAGAGTGCGACGGTGACCCTGTACATCGGTTCGCCTTGGATCGTCGAGCCGGGCATCAGCATTTCCAGCTCTGTCCCAGTAAGCGCGCTGCGGCTGACGCGCTGCACTGTTCCCTCATGGTGACCGAATTTCTGATAGGGGTACGCCTGGTAACGCAGCAGTACGCGATCGCCGGGATCAATGAAGCCGATGACACGACTGGGCACCAGCAGGCCAGCTTCCAGACGGCCGTCTTGCGGCAGGATACTCAGCAGAGGTTGGCCCATGGTCACCGACTGGCCCGGCTTCAGCACCTGCGTGACAACCGTTCCATCCACCGGCGCGGTAAGCACCAGCTCACCTCGTGCGAGCAGCTCGACGTGTTCCTGTTCAAGTTGGGCCAATGCGCCCCGCAGACCGGCTCTGGTGGCTTCACGCTTTTGCGGCAGCGAGCGCATGGCCTCCTGCAACTGCGCTATGAGTCGTTGTGTTGTGATTGCCTGGCGCTGCAGGGCCTGCACACTGGCATGCTGTTCAAGCGCCAGTGTCTGCTGCTGCTTGATCTGCAGTTCGCTTACGTAACTGCCTTCGCGCAGTCTCTCCAGCCGCGAGAGTGTCTCTTCGGCCAGTACGACCTGCCTGCTTCTTGTCTGGATTTCCTCCTTGAACTGCGCCAGCTCGCGTTGCGCCGCAGCCACCTGCGCAATGAGACCGTCACTTTGTGCATCGAGCTGGGATTGATCCGCAGCCTGCACATCCTTCAATCCCTGGACCCGCTCGCGGATGCGCTTCTCCAATGCGGCGGAGGTATCACCTTCGCCAACCGTTGCCCTTGGCACGGTGAGCACGGCAACCACCTGACCTGCACGCACATTCTCTCCCTCACTGACCTTGAGAAGAGAGACGACACCGCTTGCGGGTGCCATGACAGTGGACATGCCTTCGACAGGGACAAGCTGTCCCATGGCCCGGGCACGCTTTGTATAACTGCCAAGTGCAATGAAGAGAATGACGGAAACAGCTGAGCAGGCAGCGAAGGCGGTAAACAGCCAAAGCGGAATCGGCTGCACCATGTTGATGCGGCCCAGCCAACGATTTCCCTTCGCCTGCATCACTTCCCTGCGAAAAAGATGTCGTGACATCGGGGCATCCTTTCCCGTTGCGTTGGGCCTTTTTATCGATCATCGAGCGCATCACGTCAACACTTGAGTGAAGGCAATTGCGACATCGATAACCTCGTCACATTTCGCGTGTTCATGAAAATGATCCAATGCATTCACTCCTTCTGTGTGTGAATTTGCGGATTCCGCGTGTCCGCGCGATCACGTTCTCCACATCAAAAGTGCGCATTGCGCTGCGAGTATTTCGCAACAGCGCCCTGAACATCTGCAAGCAAGCAGGCGCGCCCGGCCGCCACCTCCAGCCACATGTCTGCCAAGGAATCCCCTCGAAACTTCAATTCGATGCTGCAGATCAACTGGATACTTCAACACTGGAAGCCCAGGATGTTGGCGCAACATTTCAATCAAGGACGACTGGCGTTGGCACTATCGAGCATCGCCTGATAAGGGCCAAGCGCCATCTGCGATCGACGCTTGTCCAGACCGTCAAGATCGGACGTAGGCTGCAGCACGTACACGCCGTTCTGAAGGGTCATCTGCGTGCCGTACAGTTGCGGCTCGCCTTCTGCCAGGGGAAACCCGGTCAGCCAGCATTGCATACTGGCGTCGCGACATGCCGCGTGACTCCATCAATGGTTTGGCCAGCTCCAACGCACGCCTCTGGAACGCTGGATCCTCATCCGCGTGCTGGACCAGGAGGAAGGCCCTAGAGACACCATCAATGCCCGCCATGTCCCGCGTCGGAAAGCCTACGCCTTCGAATACCTGCTTGATCCTTCACAGGCCTTCTCGATCGGAGGCAGCGATCTCCTCCTTGAGCAGCTCGACCTTTGCTGAAACGCCCTTGCTGCGGGCAGCGCTTAGCGCTGCCCGCAAGGATTGATCGGGCTGGATCAGCTCACCGAGCAGCGTCCGGATGTCGGGCCAGGTGTACGTCGCCGGTGGCTGTGACAAGGTCACTTCGTAATCGATGCCGCCCGAGGCCAGGTCCTCCTCCAGGCTGGGCAGACCGTAGAAGTCACGGAAGAACAGCAGGGAGCCCAACGAGGCTACTGGCGGATCAACCGTAGCCACATCATCGAGCCGCTGCTGCAGGGTGCCGTACAGTTGGCTGGAATTGTGGGAAGCATGGATACGATCCGCAAGCCGTGCATAGATTGCAGGACGGATGTCATCGCCGACTTGCTGATCAAGAACGCGAAGCATGTACTTCTGGAACTCGCAATCCAGGCCAGAGCGCTCCAGCAGCTTGGCGGCCGCATCAATCAGGGCTGGCCCCGAGGTGCGATAGGTGGGCCAGCCCTGCTCGACCAGCACCGCCTTGAATGCATCCAGTTCATCGCGAAGCAGCATTCGGCCATCAGAGTTTCTCTGGAGCTCCAGTATCTGGTCGCGTGAGTGCTCCGGGTAAGGGCTTTTTCCATCAAGGCCGATGTCAAAAGTGCTTGCTTCCATGCAGAAGGGTGCGAAAGCCAGCAGTAGCGCAAGGACACTGGCCAAGCGACTGAAGGGTCTGCCGAGGCTGATCATCGTGCAGGGAGTGCGAACTCCGTTGTGATCTTCCATGTGGCGTTTCTGCCCGGTGGGCCGAGTATGCAGCTCCCACGCGCCAACCGCAGCGGTTCATTCCGCGCATCGCCGATCTTTACGCATCTGCTGCAACAGCGCCCTGAACACCTGCAAGCACGCGCGCCCGGTCGGCCACCCCAGCAACATGCAACACCCGAGTGTGCGGCAGCTCCAGCGTAGAGTGCTGGGCAATGGCGCAGAACGCCGACACCTCCGCCAGGGTGTCGCGATCATGCCAGGTGGTCATCACGAAGTCGGCGCACTCGACCTCCGGCGATGCCATGTCCACCGCATCATCCCAACCGCTGCACTCGATGCCCCAGGCCATCATGTAGCGGCAACCGCTGCGCACCAGCCAATCGCTCATCGGCGCCTGCCAGTCCGCCTCCACGGCGGCTTCGACAGCAACAATGGCCCGGCAAGGGGAGCAGGCCCGTTCGGGCGGTGTGGCGCCCGGCGGCAGCCACAGGTATTCAGCGGTGCCGTCCATGCCCACCCCATCCTCTGTTCGCATGCGCCGAGGATAGCTGCCGGCCAGCGGCCGGCACCGCCGCCGCGTCAGCCGCGCGGACCGCCCATCACCGGCAGGATCACCCCGCTGATGTAACTGGCACAGACCGGCGAAGCCAGGAACACATAGGCGGGCGACAGTTCTTCGGGTTGTGCGGGCCGCCCCATGTCACTGTCCTTGCCGAACTCCGCAACATCTTCGGCCTGCTTGTCGGCGGGGTTCAACGGCGTCCACACCGGCCCCGGCGCCACGCAGTTGACCCGGATGCCACGTGGCAGCAGCTGGCTGGCCAGCGCCTTGGTGAACGCATGGATCGCGCCCTTGGTGGCCGAGTAGTCGATCAGCGCCTTGCTGCCGAAGATTCCCGTTTCCGATCCTGTGTTGATGATGCTGGCACCCTCGCCCAGGTGCGGCAGCACCGCGCGCGCCATCTGGATGTAACCGCCGATGTTGGTCTGCAGGGTTTCCTGCAGATGCGCGTCTTCCAGGTCTTCCAGCCGCTCGCAATGCTGGAACGCGGCGTTGTTGACCAGGATGTCGATGCCGCCGAACGCCTTGGCCACCTGCTTGACCGCCTTGTTGCAGAAGCGCGGATCGCGCACGTCACCGGCGATCACCACGCAGCGACCGCCTTCGCGCTCCACGTGCTGGCGGGTGATGTCCGCGTCCTCGGCCTCGTCCAAATGCAGTACCGCCACATCGGCGCCTTCGCGTGCGAACAGTACTGCCACCGCACGGCCGATACCAGAATCGCCACCGGTGATGATCGCGCGCATGCCCTGCAGCTTGCCGCTGCCGGCGTAGTCCGGTGCAAGGAAACGCGGCGCCAGCTCCAGTTCGTGTTCATGCCCAGGCTTGGCCAGCTGCTGCGCCGGCATCGCCTCCGGTTGCCGGCGCGCACCGGCCTGGGTCGCGGTCTTCTTCGTTGCTTTTTTTGCCGCGCGCACGTCCTTGGCCTTCTCCTGGTCCTGCAGGCGCCGCTGCCGGGCCGCGACGCGCGCTGCGCGTGGATCGCTGGCGGCCGCCTTACGGGTGGCGGTCTTCACCACGCGCGGGCGATCGGGGGCGGCGACAGTCTTGCTTGCGGTGCTGCCTTTGCGCACCTTGGGCGAGGCTTTGCGACGGACGGGGGCTTTCTTGGTGGTGGCCATGCAGGTCTCCTCGGGAGGGAAAGGGGCTGCCGGCCAGCGGCCGGCACTACCGGGGGCGGCCCTTGCCGCTCCTGCAGTGTCTCCACCCACGCTGTTGGCGGCGGTGAGCGCGCCGTGTCCACGATGTGCACGGCATTCATTCCGCCACCACGTCTGACGTCGCACCCTGCACGCAATCAAACAAGGAACGCCTCCATGAAACTTGCCATCGCCACCGCCGCCGCCTGCTTTGCCCTTGCCGCCTGCAGCAGCACGCCAATGGCGCAGGTGCAGCCGATCGACGGCGTCATTTCCGGGCAGTGCCACAGCGACATGGTGCGCGGCGCACTCGGCCTGGCCGCTTCGGACGCCACCGTGGCCCGCGCACGCGTGGACAGCGACAGCCTGCACGTGCGGGTGCTGCGCCACGACGGCCCGCGGGTGCCACCGGCGCATGAAGGCGGCGACCGCCTGACCATCGAAAAGGGCCGCACCAACAACATCACCGCAATCTACTGCGGCTGAGCCTGCGCGCCCTGCGCAGCACGCGCAGGGTGGCCTGTTCCCACTGGCGCGGCCCGCGCAGGCCGGCCAGCGTGGCCAGTTCACCGCGCTCCCAGCCGGCAAACACGCACGGGTCGATGTAGGCCTTGCGGCACACCGCAGGCGTGTTGCCCAGCAGCGCTGCCACCTCGCACACCACCGCGCGCTGCGCCTGCGCCAGCGCGCGCTGGCTGGCCGGTTCCGGCAGCTCGGTGGCGGCAAACGCCTGCACCGCCGCCACCGTGCCGCCCCAGGTGCGAAAGTCCTTGGCAGTGAAGTCCTCGCCCATCACCTCGCGCAGGTAGTCGTTCACCGCGCCGGAATCCACCGGCTGCAGCGCACCGTCGTCATCGCGGTACTGGAACAGCGCCTGCCCCGGCAACTGCTGCAGGCGCCGCACCAGCAGCCCCAGCCTGCGGTCGCCCACGGTCACCTCCTGCAGCTGCCCGGACTTGCCGCGGAAGCGCATGCGCACCCGGCCCCCCTGCAGCAGCTCCAGATGGCGGTTGCGCAGTGTGGTCAGACCGAACGAACGGTTCTGCTGCGCATAGGTTTCATTGCCGACCCGCGCCAGCGTGTCGGCCAACAGCGCGACCACCATGGCCAGCACTTTTTCCTTCGGGAACCCCGGCCGTTTCAGATCCCGCGACAACCGCCGCCGCAGCGTGGGCAAGGCCTCGCCAAAGGCGATGATGCGGTCGAACTTGCCGGCATCGCGCTCCTTCGCCCAGTCGGGGTGGTAGCGGTACTGCTTGCGCCCGCGTGCATCGCGGCCGGTGGCCTGCAGGTGGCCGTTGGCGTGCGCACAGATCCACACGGCGGTGTAGGCGGGCGGAACCGCCAGCGCACGGATGCGCTGCAGGGTGGTGGCGTCGCGTATCGCGTGGCCATCAGCATCGCGGTAGCTGAAACCCTTGCCGGCGCGGCGCCGGCTGATGCCCGGCTGAGTGTCGTCGACATAGCGCAGGCCGGCCGCGCGCGCGGCCTGTCGTTCGGGGGTGGAGGGGGTTGGCATGCCTGTAGTGTCGCTGTCGCCATGCCGCGATCCTGTCGATAACACAAGACAAACACGTGAGGGCCGGTTCGCCGCTATGCTCGGGTCTTCACAACCCCTTCCGGAGTCATGATGTCGTTCCCGATTCGCGCCCGTTCGCTCTCCGCCCTGTTGCTGCCGGCCGTGCTGGCCCTGACCGCCTGCCAGGCACCGGCGCTGGATGAACAGGATTCGGCCACGGCCCATGCCCAGCAGGCCGCCGAAGCCGCCAAGGCGCCGGCCGACGAAGCTGGCAAGGCCACCGAGGCGCCGCCGGTCGGCACCTGCGATGCCAGCCAGGTGCAGAGCCTGGTCGGCCAGGCCTACACCGATGCACTGGGCAAGCAGGCACAGGAAGATGCAGGTGCCAGCCAGGTGCGCGTACTGAAGCCCAACGACGTGGCCACGATGGAGTTCCTCGGCGACCGCTTGAACATCGAAGTGGACGCCAAGGGCGCCGTCAGCGGCGCGCGCTGTGGCTGAGTCCGGCCCCGCGCCGGCACTGGGTTGCCGGCGCGTTCTGTTGCACCTGCAACCGTGTATTGCGGCGTTGCAGCAACCTGTGATCTAGTCGAGGCATCCGGTGGCCTCACGATGCGCTCCAGGGAATGAGCGGGGACGAGTGTCGCCGCCAACCCTATACGCATCGAGGTAGAGATGGCCCCCCGCAACCGCCAAGGGCTTTACGACCCGCGCTCCGAGCGCGATGCCTGTGGATTTGGCATGGTCGCCCAGCTCGACGATCAACCATCGCGCCTGTTGGTTGATACCGCCATCGCCGCGCTTTCGCGCATGACCCACCGTGGCGGTGTCGCCGCCGATGGCCTGACCGGTGATGGCTGTGGCCTGCTGCTGCGCCGCCCCGATGCCTTCCTGAAACTGCTGGCCAGCGAAGCCGGTATCGCGGTCTCCGCACGCTTCGCCGCCGGCCTGGTCTTCCTGCCGCACGACGCCGACGCGGCGCAGGCCTGCCGCGCGCAGCTGCAGGCGCAGGTGGAAGCGGTGGGCTGCAAGGTTGCCGGCTGGCGCGAGGTACCGACCGACGACAGCGTCTGCGGCCAGCTGGCGCGCGACACGCTGCCGCGCATCGAACAGGTGTTCGTCGACGCCGGCGTCGGCCAGGATGATGCCGGCTTCGCGCTGGCGCTGTTCCTGGCCCGTCGCCGCAGCGAGCAGCTGCTGCGCGAACACACCGACTTCTACGTCACCACCCTCACCCCGGATGCGATCAGCTACAAGGGCATGGTGCTGCCGGACAAGCTCAGCCGCTTCTTCCCCGACCTGCAGCGCCGCGAACTGGCCTCCAGCGCCATCGTGTTCCACCAGCGCTTCTCCACCAACACGCTGCCGCGCTGGCCGCTGGCCCACCCGTTCCGCATGCTCGCCCACAACGGCGAGATCAACACCATCGAAGGCAACCGGCGCTGGGCGCAGGCGCGCAGCAAGGTGTGGAAGACCCCGCGCTTCGACATCGCCGAATTCGATCCGGTCATCTCCATGCACGGTTCGGATTCGCAGAGCCTGGACAACATGCTGGAGCTGATGGTCGCCGGTGGCATGGAGCTGATCCAGGCACTGCGCATCCTGGTGCCGCCGGCCACGCAGTCGCTGGAATTCAAGGATCCGGACCTGGCCGCGTTCTACGAATTCCATGGCCTCAACAGCGAGCCGTGGGACGGCCCGGCCGGCATCGTCGCCTGCGACAGCCGCTACGCCGTGTGTACCCTCGACCGCAACGGCCTGCGTCCGGCGCGCTGGATGCTGACCGCCGACCGCCACTTCCTGGTCGCCTCCGAAGCGGGCGTGTGGGAAGTGCCGACCGAGCGCGTGGTGCGCAAGGGCAAGCTCGGCCCAGGCGAAATGGTGGCCATCGACCTCAAGCGTGGTGACCTGCTCGACTCCGACGCGGTCGACCGCATCAACCGTGGTCGCGCGCCGTACAAGCAGTGGCTGCAGCAGGGCGTGACCTACCTGCAGACCGAACTGATCGACCCCTCGCTGGTGGAAGAACCCTTCGACGAAGGTACCCTGCGCAGCTACCACAAGCTGTACCAGCTCAGCAGCGAGGAAGTGGAGCAGGTGCTGCGGCCGCTGGCCGAGACCGAGCAGGAAGCCACCGGCTCGATGGGCGACGACACACCAATGGCGGTGCTGAGTCAGCGCAGTCGCCCGCTGTACGACTATTTCCGCCAGGCCTTCGCGCAGGTCACCAACCCGCCGATCGATCCGCTGCGCGAAGACTGCGCGATGTCCCTGTCCACCCAGCTCGGCAGGGAGACCAACATCTTCCATGCCGGCCCGGAGACGGTGAACCACGTCATCCTCAACTCGCCGGTGCTGAGCCAGCGCAAGCTGCGCCAGCTGCTGAAGATGGACCAGTACGTGCAGGCCAATCGCCTGCTCGACCTGTCCTACAGCGAAGACGAGGGCCTGCGTGCCGGCATCGAGCGCATCTGCGCCGAAGCCGAGCAGGCCGCACGCGACGGCATGGTGATGCTGCTGCTGTCCGACCGCTACCCGGTGGCCGGGCGGCCGATGGTGCATGCCCTGCTCGCCACCAGCGCCATCCACCACCACCTCTCGCGCCTGGGCCTGCGCTGCGACGTGAACCTGATCGTCGAGACCGGCACCGCGCGCGACCCGCACCACATGGCCTGCCTGCTCGGCTTCGGCGCCACCGCGGTGTATCCGTACCTGGCCTACCAGACCCTGTTCGATCTGGGCCGCCGCGGCATCCTCAAGCTGAGCAAGGGCGGTGAGCAGTCGCAGATCGGCCGCCGTTACCGCAAGGGCGTCTACAAGGGCCTGTCGAAGATCATCTCGAAGATGGGCATCTGCACCGTGGCCAGCTACCGCGGCGCGCAGCTGTTCGAGATCATCGGCCTGGAACCGGACGTGGTGGACCTGTGCTTCCCGGATACCGCCTCGCGCATTGGCGGCGCCGGCTTCGCCCGCCTGGACGCCGACGCGCGTGAGCTGTGCGCGCAGGCCTGGGACGCACAGCAGGACGTGGATGTTGGCGGCCTGCTGAAGTACGTGCACGGCGGCGAGTACCACATGTACAACCCGGACGTGGTGACCACCCTGCAGCGCGCGGCGCGCAGCGGTGACCCGCGTGCGTGGCAGCAGTACTGCGATGCCGTGCATGCACGGCCGCCGTCGGCGCTGCGCGACCTGCTGGAACTGGTTCCAGCGGCCACGCCCGTGCCGCTGGACGAGGTCGCCCCGGCCAGTACCCTGTTCCCGCGCTTCGATACTGCTGCGATCAGCCTGGGCGCACTGTCGCCGGAAGCGCACGAGGCGCTGGCCATTGCCATGAACCGCCTCGGTGGCCGCAGCAATTCCGGCGAAGGCGGTGAGGATCCCGCCCGCTATGGCACCGCAAAGCGCAGCAAGATCAAGCAGGTGGCCTCGGGCCGCTTCGGTGTCACCGCTGAGTACCTGGTCAACGCCGAGGTGCTGCAGATCAAGGTCGCGCAGGGCGCCAAGCCCGGCGAAGGCGGCCAGCTGCCCGGCCACAAGGTCAACGAGCTGATCGCCCGCCTGCGCTATGCCAGGCCGGGCATCGGCCTGATCTCACCGCCGCCGCACCACGACATCTATTCCATCGAAGACCTGGCCCAGCTGATCTACGACCTCAAGCAGGTCAACCCAACCGCGCTGGTCTCGGTGAAGCTGGTCAGCCATGCCGGCGTCGGCACGATTGCCGCGGGCGTGGTCAAGGCCGGCGCGGACCTGATCACCATTTCCGGCCATGACGGCGGCACCGGTGCCTCGCCGGTCAGCTCCATCCGCTATGCCGGCGTGCCGTGGGAACTGGGCGTGGCCGAAGCGCACCAGGCGCTGCTGGCCAACGACCTGCGTGGGCGCACCCTGCTGCAGACCGACGGCGGCCTGAAGACAGGCCTGGACGTGGTCAAGGCCGCACTGCTGGGTGCCGACAGCTTCGGCTTCGGCACTGCGCCGATGATCGTGCTGGGCTGCAAGTACCTGCGCATCTGCCACCTCAACAACTGCGCCACCGGCGTGGCCACCCAGGACGAACGCCTGCGCGAGAACCACTTCACCGGCCAGCCCGAGCGCGTGGAGAACTTCTTCCGCCTGCTGGCCGAAGAAGTGCGCGGCTGGCTGTCGTACCTGGGCGCGCGTTCGCTGGAAGAAGTCGTCGGCCGCACCGACCTGCTGCGGCAGATCGAGGCAGCGCCCCGTGATGGCGTGCGCGTGGACCTGTCACGCCTGCTGGCCGACAGCCGCTACGAGGGCAGCCATTGCGCCGCACAGCGGCTGTACGAATCGCCGGACAGCCTGGCCACGCAGATGGATGGCCTGCTGGCCCCGGCCATCGAGCACAAGCGCGGCGGCGAACACCGCTTCCTGATCCACAACACCGACCGCAGCATCGGCACCCGCCTGGCCGGTGCAGTGGCGCGCGCGCACGGCAACCAGGGCATGGCCGAGGCGCCGCTGGAACTGCGCTTCCGCGGCAGCGCCGGGCAGAGCTTTGGCGCGTTCAACGTCGGTGGCCTGCACCTGGAAGTGGAAGGCGAAGCCAACGACTACGTCGGCAAGGGCATGGCCGGTGGCCGCCTGGTGGTGCGCCCGCCACGTGGCGCCCGCTTCGAGGCACGCAGCACCGCCATCATCGGCAACACCTGCCTGTATGGCGCCACCGGGGGCGAGCTGTTCGCCGCCGGCCGCGCGGGCGAACGCTTCGCGGTGCGCAATTCCGGCGCACTGGCGGTGGTGGAAGGCGCCGGTGACCACTGCTGCGAGTACATGACTGATGGCGTGGTGCTGGTGCTGGGCAAGGTCGGCCTGAACTTCGGCGCCGGCTTCACCGGCGGCCTGGCCTACGTGCTGGACGTGGACCGCGATTTCGTCGATCGCTACAACCACGAGCTGATCGACATCCATCGCGTCTCCGCCGAGGGCTTCGAGAACTACCGCCAGCACCTGCACCGCCTGATCGGCCGCCATCGCGAGCTGACCGGCAGCATTTGGGCGCAGCAGATCCTGGACGAGTTCCGCGATTACATCGGCAAGTTCTGGCTGGTCAAACCGAAGGCCGCCAGCATCGAGTCGCTGACCGAAACCCTGCGACGCGCTGCGTGATGTTTTCCGGTAGTGCCGGCCGCTGGCCGGCAACGTTCCCCCTCGCATTCCAGAGCCCGCCATGAGCCGCAAGCACGCCTTCCAGTTCCTCGACCTGCCCCGCACCATGCCGCAGCGCATTCCGGTGGAACTGCGCACGTCCGGCGACTGGGGCGAGCTGTACGGCAAGTTCGGCAAGGAAGACGCCCAGTACCAGGCCGGCCGCTGCCTGGACTGCGGCAATCCTTACTGCAGCTGGAAGTGCCCGGTGCACAACGCCATTCCGCAGTGGCTGCAGCTGGTGCAGGAAAACCGCATTCACGAGGCGGCCACGCTGTGCCACAGCACCAATCCGCTGCCGGAAGTGTGCGGCCGGGTGTGCCCGCAGGACCGGCTGTGCGAAGGCAGCTGCACGCTGGAAGAATTCGGTGCGGTGACCATTGGCGCGGTGGAGAAGTACATCGTCGATACCGCGCTGGCCAGCGGCTGGCGCCCGGACCTGGGCGCGGTGCAGCCGACCGGCCACAGCGTGGCGGTGATCGGCGCCGGCCCCGCCGGGCTGGCCTGTGCCGACCGCCTGGCACGCGCTGGCATCACCGCC
Source organism: Stenotrophomonas sp. AS012628 (assembly GCF_010608305.1). NCBI lineage: Bacteria > Pseudomonadati > Pseudomonadota > Gammaproteobacteria > Lysobacterales > Lysobacteraceae > Stenotrophomonas > Stenotrophomonas sp. AS012628. Next base: position 41,130 of record NZ_VMBJ01000041.1, read on the forward strand.
GTGGTCTACGACCGCTACGAACAGATCGGCGGCCTGCTGCAGTTCGGCATTCCCAGCTTCAAGCTGGACAAGGACGTGATCCATCGCCGCCGCGAAGTGCTCGAAGGCATGGGCGTGCAGTTCCGCCTCGGCGTGGAGATCGGCCGCGATGTCAGCGTGCAGCAGCTGCTGGACAGCCACGACGCCGTGTTCGTCGGCACCGGCGCCTACCGCTACACCGATGGCGGCCTCGACGGCCAGGACCTGAAGGGCGTGCTGCCGGCGCTGCCGTTCCTGGTGCAGAACAGCCGCATCGTCAGTGGCGATGACCCTGAGGGCCGGCCGATCGCCGGCTGGGAAGACACCATCGCCCTGCCCGATCTCAACGGCAAGCGCGTGGTGGTGCTCGGTGGCGGCGATACCGGCATGGACTGCGTGCGCAGCGCCGTGCGGCTGGGCGCAGCCAAGGTCACCTGCGCCTACCGCCGTGACGAAGCGAACATGCCGGGCAGCGCGCGCGAAGTGGCCAATGCACGCGAGGAAGGCGTGCGCTTCCTGTTCAACCGCCAGCCGCTGTCGATCGAGGCCGGTGCTGATGACGAAGTGATCGGCGTGACCGTGGTCGAGACCCGGCTGGGCGAACCGGATGCCAACGGCCGCCAGAACGCGGTGCCGATCGAGGGCAGCGAATCGCTGCTGGAAGCGGACGTGGTGATCATCGCCTTCGGCTTCTCGCCGACCTTGCCGGCATGGCTGTCCGAGCATGGCGTGGAAGGCCAGTCCAACGGCCGCATCGTGGCCGGCGGCAAGGACCGCCTGCCGTTCCAGACCGCGCATCCGCGCCTGTTCGCCGGTGGTGACGCAGTGCGCGGTGCCGATCTGGTAGTGACCGCCGTGGCCGAGGGCCGCGATGCCGCCGCCAGCATCGTGCGGCTACTGGCCCACTGAGTCCGGCACCAGCAGTACCGCCAGCAGCGCCCGCAATACGTGCGGCTCCACCGGCTTGGCCAGGAAGTGGTCGATGCCAGCCACACGACAGGCTTCGCGGGTGCTTTCCATCACGCTGGCCGTGAGCGCGATGATCGGCACCTGCGCGCGCGCCGGGCAGGCATCGGCGCGGATCGCCCGCGCCAGTGCAAAGCCGTCCATGCCCGGCATGTGGCAGTCGGTAATCACCAGCTCGAACGGCTGCGCCTGCCATGCTGCAAGCGCCGACCGTCCGTCGGTACAGGCGTGGACCTGCAACCCGAGCGCACACAGGCGTTGCTCCAGCAGATGCAGGTTGGTGGGATGGTCTTCAGCCACCAGCACGCGCGACGCCGGCAATGGACGCTCGTCCGCAACCGCCGCCGAAGGTGCAGCCACGGGTGCCTCGCAGGCATCCAGGTCCAGATCCAGCCAGACCGTGGTGCCTTTCCCGGGTGAGCTGCGCAGCTGCAGCTCCGCGCCCATCGAGGTCGCCAGCTCGCGGCAGATCGCCAGGCCCAGCCCACTGCCGCCAAAGCGCCGTGTGGTCGAGCGCTCCGCCTGGGTATAGGCGGCGAACACCGCCTGCTGGCGTTCCTCGCTGATGCCCACGCCGCTGTCGCTCACCTGCAGGCGCAGCCGCTGGCCGCCGTCACGCTGCTGCAGTACCTGCACCTGCAGTTCCACGTGGCCCTGCCGGGTGAACTTCAATGCGTTGCCGGCCAGGTTGAACAGGATCTGGCGCAGGCGCAGGCCGTCGGCCAGCGATCCCGGCTGCATCTCCGGATCCAGCACCACCTGCAGGTGCAGGCCGCGGCTGGCGGCCACCGGCATCAGCAGTTGCTGCACCGCGCGCACCAGTGCCGCCAGATCGATGGGCCGCAGCTGCAGTGGTGCGCCCTGCAGGCGCTGGCTGTGCAGGACATCGTCGAGGATCTGCCGCAACATCCGCGCGGCATCATCGACCGTGGCCAGCACCTGCTGCTGGCGCGCCTCCAGCCTGCTGCCCGCCAGCCGTTCGAGCATGCCCAGCAAGGTGCTCATCGGGGTGCGGATCTCGTGGCTCATCGTTGCCAGGAAGTGCGCCTTGGCCTGTGCTGCCTGTTCGGCCTGGCGGCGCGCGTCGGCCAGCGCGCGGGTACGTGACTGCACCTCGCTGACGTCGATCCAATAGCCGCTCCACTCGACGTCGCTGTCGTCGCAGGGCAACGGCCGCCCATGCGAACGCACCCATCGCCACCCTTGTGGCGAACGGGTGCGGAAAGTGACGTCGATCGGGCCACGCGCCAATGCAGCCGTCTCGACACAGGCCATCACCTGGCTGCGGTCATCCGGATGGACCGCGGCCAACAACCGCTGGTGATCGATCCGCGCGGTCTCCACGCTGATTCCGAACAGGGCCTGCACGTCACCGGCGATCTGCGGAAAGCTGTAATGGCCGCCCGCCGACCGACGCGCCTGGTAGACCACCGCCGGCAGGTTCGCAGTCACCTCCTGCAGGCGCTGCTCCACTACTCGGCGGCGCACGCTTTCGCGATGCACCCGCCAGTAACCGTAGGCATGTACCAGCGCCAGGGCGAGCAGGATCAACGAGGCCGGCACCAGCCAGCGCAGGGGCGACGATGACGGGGAATTACGCGGCCGGTCCGGCAGCCAGTCCGCGCGGATCTGTTCGCGCTCGGTATCGGTCAGCTGCGACAGCGCGTGCTCGAAGCCGACGATGACATCGGCGCAGGCGGGCGTGGTCGCCAGCACCAGGGCATCATCGAAACCGGCCGGCGCAGCGATCAGCAGTGCATCGCCCTGGTAGCGGCGCAACGCGGCCTCGACGTCGCCGAGGTTGGCGACGACCGCATCGATCAATCCGGTGCCCAGCAGCGGGAGCGCATCGTCCAGCGCTGCCGGTGGCAGCAGCTGTGCACCCGCTGCCTGCTCGGCCAGCAGCCCCTGCAGCGGCATCCGGCTGGGGCTGGCCACGGTGCGTCCACGCAGATCTTCCAGGCCCAGCACCGGCGGCGTACCCTCCCGGCGGACGATCACCTGTGGCAGCTGCAGGTAGGGCGTGCTGGCCACCCACCCGGCGGGCAGCTGCGAGCGTGGCCACCCCAGCAGCGCCTGGGTGCCGGCCGGCAGCTCATCCCGGTCCACGCTGGCGGCCGGCACGGGCAGCAGCTGCAGTGGCCGTTGCCGGCCCAACAGCTCCAGGTACACCGCGCCGAGCCCCCGTGCCTCACCCTGTTCGCTGGACGACAAGGGTGCGCGGTCGGAAGGCCAGGCGATGCGCAGCGGTGTCCTGCAGCCCGTGGCGGAGGCCGTGGCAGGCAGCAGCAGGCTGGCCATGACAGCAATGGCTGCCGGGAAGCCGGCGACATTCACGGTAGGCATCCTCATCTCGCGGGCGGAAGGAACGGCCGCGCTGCGGTACCGCTGCCTGCCACGCTATCGACGTGCGGACCGACGGCAATGAAGAAAGTTGTAAAAGCATCCAGATAGGGGAATGCCGACATACACTGCCGCCTTCCCCCGTAACTGCGGAGCGTTCGATGCGCATCGGCCTGGCTGCCAACCGTCTTCATCACCACGACGCGCGCGCCGCGCTGTTCCGTTGGCTGCGCAGCAGCGAGGCCGGCCTGCGCGAACTGGGCGTGTCGCTGCATGCGGTCGGTCGCACCCATGACGCGATCGAACGACAGGGCTTCCTGGCCGGGTACGCGGGCCTGCACCGTTATCCCTACGGTCGCGAGGGTGGCCTGATGAAGCTGGTCGCCGAAGTCGTTGGCATGGGTCCGGATCGGACACTGGATGGCGCGATCTACCTGATCGACCCGGTCGATCCGTCCTCGGTATTTCCGGAAGCCACGGCGCTGAAGCGCCAGTGCGTGATTCACGGCAAGCCGTTCATTTCGACCGTGGCCACCGCACGCGACTGGGTCGAAGTGGAGCGCGTCCACGCCGGGCTGGCGGCAGACGGCGGCGCCGACGACCTGCATGCGTTCGAAGGCCAGACGCTGGCGCTGATCGCGCACGATGCGATGAAGCCGGCGATGCTGGCCTTCGCCGATGAGCACTTCGATGTGCTGGCCCGGTTCGGTGAGCGGGTGGCGACGGGCACCACCGGCCAGCGTTTGAACGAACTGGCCTGGAGCCGGGGCTGGCCACGTGATACGCCGTGGGTGACGCGCTACCAGAGCGGCCCGATGGGCGGTGATGCGCAGATTGCCGACCGGGTGCTGGAGGGGCGCTGCCAGCGTGCGATTTTCTTCGAGGATCCGCACGTGGCGCGCCAACATGAGGCGGATATCCAGCTGCTGGAGCGCGCGGTGACGACGGTGACCGATCAGGCGGTGTGCATTACGGCGCCGCGGGTGGCGGCGCGGTGGGCGGCGGCGGCGGCGCTGCGGGCGGGGTGAGGGTTTCGGCCAACGGCTGAGCCCTTCGTAGTCGGTGGGGTCTGCACGATCATGAGGTTGGCCGGGATGGGTGGAATTGCGGGGGACGCCGTAAACCCGTCCCTGGGGGCT
>NZ_VMBJ01000042.1:0-13954 GCF_010608305.1 Stenotrophomonas sp. AS012628
GGCTCGATGGCGCCATCCATGGCGCCAACGGTCCCGCGAACCCATCCCGCCCGACCTCTGACAGTTTCCGTGCGCGTCCAGCCACGGAGAAGAATAAGAACGGCAAAAGCGGGTCGCGCGCTGCGCTTGCTCGTGTAGAGCCGAGCCCACGCTCGGCTGCTTTCAGGCCAGCCCGCGAAGCCGAGCGCAGGCTCGGCTCTACAACAAAAAAGCGGCCAGCCCACAGGAAACCGGCTTTCCGCGACCAACCAAACCACCCACGAGGGGCTGCGCCGTTGGCAGGAATCCCCCACCGATTCGTTAGCCGGAAGTTAAGGATCCGTAAGCATTCTGCTGCGATCCCGCCGTCATCTGCATGCAACCGATCGTCATTAGCCTTCGTGACGTTCCAGTCAGGTTCGACGCGGTAAGCTCTCCCTCGATGAGCTCGCAGCATCGCTCATCGAGTGCAGTACGCAGTAGCAATTTGGAGGAATACATCACATGGCAATCGTTCTTTATGTCGGTGGTAGCAAGGATGGCGAGAAGGGCGTGGTGCCCTACGGCTTCAGCAAATCCCGCGCCGACACCGCGCTGGGGCCGGAGTTCTACACGGAGCGGTTCATGGAACTGCAGGGTGTCGGCAAGGTCCGCCTGATGGCCCTGGAAGGCATGCGTGACGAGATCGTCATGCAGCGCGCCGCCCGCCACTACCGCTGACCTCCGCAACACGCGGCAGGGCGCGCCCACCATCGCGCGCCCGCGCCGGCATCCCAGCCCAGGGCCAGTCCGAGCCCTCTCCTTGCCAGGATGCCGGCGTCCAATCCGGCCCCGCCGCTGAACCGCTCCCCCTGTCAATGCCTTGTCCGGCTCCGTCGTGGGTTGCCAGAATGGGGTCTTCCCGTACCGCGGCACAGACCTGAAGCAATGCACGACGCCAAGAACGCACAGAGCGCGCTCGCCCAGCAGATCGCCCAGACCATCGCCGATGAGATCGGTGCCCAGTCCGCCCAGGTACGCGCCGCAGTCGGCCTGCTCGACGAGGGCGCCAGCGTTCCGTTCATCGCGCGCTACCGCAAGGAAGTGACCGGGGGCCTGGACGACACCCAGCTGCGCAACCTGGAAGTGCGCCTGACCTACCTGCGCGAGCTTGAAGACCGCCGCGCGGCGGTGCTGGCCAGCATCGGCGAGCAGGGCAAGCTCAGCGACGAACTGCGCAACGACATCCTCGCCGCCGACACCAAGAGCCGCCTGGAAGACCTGTACCTGCCGTACAAGCCCAAGCGCCGCACCCGCGCCCAGATCGCCCGCGAGGCCGGTCTGGAGCCGCTGGCCGATGGCCTGCTGGCTGACCCGACGCAGGACCCGCAGACGTTCGCGGCCGCCTTCGTCGACACCGACAAGGGCGTGGCCGACACCAAGGCTGCGCTGGAAGGCGCGCGTGCGATCCTGATGGAGCGCTGGGGCGAAGACGCTGCGCTGGTCGGCGAACTGCGTACCTGGCTCGGCGAATCCGGCGTGATCCGTGCCCGCGTGGCCGAGGGCAAGGAAACCGAAGGCGCCAAGTACCGCGATTATTTTGAACACGCCGAGTCGCTGGCGAAGATTCCCTCGCACCGCTTGCTGGCGCTGTTCCGCGCGCGCCGCGAGGAGATCCTGTTCCTGGAGCTGGACCCGGGCAGTGATGCCGAGGCTGGCCACCAGTACGCCGAAGGGCGCGTGGCGCGCAAGGCCGGCATTGCCGACCAGGGCCGTGCCGCCGACCGCTGGCTGCTGGACGCCTGCCGCCTGACCTGGCGCGCCAAGCTGCATACCCATCTGCTGCTGGACCTGTTCAACCAGGCCCGCGAAAAGGCCGAGGCCGAAGCCATCGCGGTGTTCGGCGACAACCTGAAGGACCTGCTGCTGGCGGCACCGGCCGGCCCGAAGACCGTGCTCGGCCTGGACCCGGGCATCCGGACCGGCTGCAAGATTGCCGTGGTCGATGCCACCGGCAAGCTGGTCGCCACCGATACCATCTACCCACATGAGCCGCGCCGCCAGTGGGAGCAGTCGCTGCAGACCATCAAGCAGCTGTGCGCCAAGCACAACGTGGAGCTGATCGCGATCGGCAACGGCACCGCCAGCCGCGAAACCGACAAGCTGGCCGGTGAAGCGATCAAGGCCGCTGGCAACCCGAAGCTGCAGAAGGTGGTGGTGAGCGAGGCCGGTGCCTCGGTGTACTCGGCCTCCGAGTTCGCGGCCAAGGAGTTTCCGGGCCTGGATGTGTCGCTGCGTGGCGCGGTATCGATCGCCCGTCGCCTGCAGGACCCGCTGGCCGAACTGGTCAAGATCGAACCCAAGGCGATCGGTGTCGGCCAGTACCAGCACGACGTGGATCAGTACCGTCTGGCCCGGGCGTTGGACGCGCGCGTGGAGGACTGCGTGAACGCGGTCGGCGTGTACGTGAACACCGCGTCTGCCGCGCTGCTGTCGCGGGTGTCCGGCCTGTCGGCCACGGTGGCCGAGAATATCGTGCGCCATCGTGACGACAACGGCCCGTTCAAGCGTCGCAAAGACCTGCTGAAGGTTGCGCGCCTGGGCGAGAAGACCTTCGAGCAGTGCGCCGGCTTCCTGCGCATCGCCGACGGTGATCAGCCGTTGGACGCCTCGGCGGTGCACCCGGAGGCCTATCCGGTGGTCGAGCGCATCGTTGCCAGCACCGCGCGCCCGATCAAGGCGCTGATCGGTGATGGCAGCTTCCTGCGTGGCCTGAAAGCAGAACAGTTCACCGACGACACCTTCGGCGTGCCGACCGTTCGCGACATCCTGAAGGAACTGGAAAAGCCGGGCCGCGATCCGCGTCCGGAGTTCAAGGCGGCGCGCTTCGCCGAGGGTGTCGAGGACATCAAGGACCTGCGCGAGGGCATGGTGCTGGAAGGCGTGGTGAGCAACGTGGCGGCCTTTGGTGCCTTCGTCGATATCGGCGTGCACCAGGACGGCCTGATCCACATTTCGGCGCTCTCCGATACGTTCGTGAAGGATCCGCGCGACGTGGTCAAGGCCGGCGATATCGTCAAGGTGAAGGTGCTGGAGGTGGACGTGGCCCGCAAGCGCATCGCCCTGACCCGGCGCTTGGACGACACCCCCGGGCAGGCCACCAGCCGCTCGGGCCAGCGCGATGAGCGCGGACAGGGGCCGCGCCGCGACGCAGGCGGCCCGAACCGCGGGCCGAACCGGGGCCAGGGCAATGGTGGCCGTCCCGCCGTGTCCGCGCCCCCGGCCAACAATGCCCTGGCCGAGGCCTTCGCCCGCGCCAAGCGCAGTTGAGGACCGTGTCCCCCGTCACGCTTGATTCGTGGTGAGGGACTTGTCGGTTTTCCCCGTGATTGCGCACACTTGCGCTTGAGGGGAGGCGTTCGGCCACCCCGCTGTCGCTGGGGAGGGCCATGACGCCAGCAGGACCCGTTGTCTTCGTTGAGGGCTGCAGCGTTGTGCTGCGGCCACTGCCCGCCTGTGCGGGCCGCGGGGCGGGTTGATGGCGGGCCAGGGAAGCAACGGCAACGGGCTGCTCGAACGGCGCCTGCAGGAGCTGGCCGAGGAGCGCCGTCGCCTGGCGATGATCATCGACGGCACCGCAGCCGGCACCTGGGAATGGAACGTGCAGACCGGGGAAATGCGGGTCAATGCGCGCTGGGCGGAGATCGTCGGCTATCGCCTGGAAGAGCTGGAGCCGGTGTGCCAGAAGACGTTCCTGAAGCTGGTCCACCCCGACGACATCGTCCTGTCCGATGCGGCACTGGAGGACCATTTCGAAGGCCGCAGCGACAACTATGTCTGCCTGCTGCGCATGCGGCACAAGAATGGCCAGTGGATATGGATCCACGACCGTGGCCGCGTGTTCGAATGGGACGGGCAGGGACGACCGCTGTGGATGGCCGGTGCACACGCCGACGTGACCGAGCTGCAGCAGGCGCGACAGGATGCGGCCGAGAGCCGGCAGCGATTGCAGGCCGTGGTCGACGCATCCGACGAGGTGGCGGTGATCGCGACCGATACCGAAGGCACCATCACCTTGTTCAATACCGGCGCGGAACGCCTGCTGGGATACAGCGCCGAAGAAGTGGTCGGCCAGCGGCGACTGGGTGATTTCCACGATCCGGACGAGCTGGCGGCCTGGCTGCGTCCGCTGGCGGCTGCGGACGGAAGCCTGCCGGGCGCGTTTGAAGCACTCAGCGCCCGCGCCGATGAGCAGACCTATTCACGGCAGTGGACACTGCGGCGCAAGGATGGCCAGCCACGCCAGGTGCGCCTGTCGATCAGCCGCATGGATGGTGCCGGCGGCGCGCGGATCGGTTATGTCGGCATGTCCATCGACATTACCGAGATCCTGCAGGCGCGTGCCGAAGCACGCCTGTCGGCAGAGAAATTCGCCGGTGCGTTCACGTCGGCGGCGCTGGGCATGGCGCTGGTGTCGCTGGAAGGGCGCTGGCTGGACGTCAATGACGCACTTTGCCGGATCCTGGGCTACCCCCGCGAAGAACTGCTGCAGGTTGATTTCCAGCGCCTGACCCATCCCGACGACCTGCAGACCGACCTGGCCCTGGTGCAGGACCTGCTGGCCGGGCGGCGGAGCCACTACCACCTGGAAAAACGTTATCTCGATCGCGACGGCAAGGTGATCTGGGCACGGCTGTCGGTGTCGCTGGTGCGCACCGAGCACGGCGAGCCGCTGCATTTCGTGTCGCAGATCCAGGACATCAGCGCCCAGCGCAGCAGCGAGCAGCGCCTGTTCGAGAGCGAGCAGCGCAGCCGTATCACGCTTGATGCGGTGGCCGACCTGGTGCTCAGTGTCAGCCTGGATGGTCGCATCGACTACGCCAATGCCGCCGCGGTGCGCACCCTGGCCGGTGATGGCGCGCTGTCGCTGGCCGGGCACAAGGTGCAGGATGTGCTGGCACTGACCACTGAGTATGCACCCGGTTCAGTGCTGGATGTCTCCGTGCTGCTGGACCCGGAAAGCAACGCAGTGGACCTGCACGCTGACCTGTTGCTGCGCCTGGGCACAGCCACGATTCCGGTTGACCTGACCCGTGCCTGGCTGCGTGATGATGAAGGTCATGTACGGGGCGCAGTGTGGGTGCTGCGCGACGACACTCAGCAGCGCGCGCGCCAGCGCGAGGCGCGCCATCTGGCCGAGATCGATCCGCTGACCGAGCTGAGCAACCGCCGCGGCTTCGAGGTGCATCTGCAGCAGGCGATCACCCGCGTCGAGCGTACCGGCCAGGCCGCCTCGTTGATGTACATCGACCTGGACCGCTTCAAGCCGGTCAACGATACCTGGGGCCATCTGGCCGGCGATGCCGTGCTGTGGGCGGTGGCCAGCGTGCTGCGCCACGGCGTGCGCGATTCGGACGTGGTGGCGCGGCTGGGCGGCGACGAATTCGCGGTGATCCTGTCCGGCTGCACACCGCGTCGTGCAGCGCGCATCGGCGGTGAACTGCTGCACACCCTGGCATCGCTGTCGATTCCGTGGGACCGGGATCGCCTGCATGTGGGCGCCAGCATCGGTATCGCGCCATTGGCGGGCGGGATGAGCGTGGACCAGGCTGTAGCGGCGGCTGATGCCCAGTGCTACCGGGCCAAGGCAATGGGTCGCAACAACGTACAGGTGCAGGGCGAGGCCAGTGAGCTGCCGAGCGACGACATCGACCCGATCGAGGGCTGATCTCAGCCTGTGAGAGGGCGTGCGCGAATACTCCGCGCACTTTCCCTCGTACAGGTGATCCCATGAATGTCTGCAACCCGGTGACGGTGCGTGCCTTCGCACCGGCCCTGGTCGGTTGGTGCCTGGCCCTGGCCGCCTGCCTGCGTGCGGAACAGCTGCGCGGCGACCTGCACGCGCAGGCCCTGCTGCCGGTGTTGCAGGGCGGCGCGGTCGCCCTGCTGGTGTTCACGCTGTCCTGCATCGGTGCCGCCTGCATCGTGCTCTGGCGGGCGGGCAGGAACGCGGTGGAGTGATGCGGTGGATGGTCACCGCATCCCCCATGTCATGTTGCGTCAATGCAGAACTTCATCCGAACTGACCAGCTGCACGTCGTGCATCAGGTTGAGGTAAGCCTCGTAGTAGCCCTTGTGCGAGGCACCGACGATGGTCAGCATGCGGCTGCCTGGATGCTGGCCCAGTATGTCGCGCATGTTGGCGACCATGCGCAGGTTGCGGGTTTCCCAGTAGCCCACGTAGTTGCGGCCGAAGCCTTCCGGCGAGGGTTCGACGAGCGTCGCGCCGAAATCGCTGTTGAAGGCCGCCATCACGGCCTCGGGTGCGTTGTAGGCGCGATACATCGCGAGCAACCCATCCGCTTGGTCAAGATTGGCTTCGAGCCGTTCATCGGCCGCCCTGCGCGCTTTGACGAAGGAATTGTCCCAGGCACCGCGTATGGCGGCAGCGTAGGCCTTCTGCTGCGATTCCGGTGTTGGCGAATCCGCAGTGTGGTCGTCGACCGACCACAGGCGCTCCAGTCCCAGGCGTGCGGCAAGGACGCCGGCCACCAGGCCGGCCTCGTTGCGGCGGGTCATGCGCGTGTCGAGGAACCGCACCAGCTCCGGCGTCAGGCTGTCCGAAGCACGTCGCTCTTCCCTGGGCAGCCGCAGCCATTGGACGACTGCCGAGCTGCTTTCGCCCGCGGCCAGGAAGACTGCGGCCAATCGGCGTCGCTGGGCAGCGGTTGGCGCCTTCGGCCATTCCGCAAGCAGGCGTTCCATCTCCACGTTGGCACTGGGCACGTCCAGGCCGGTAGCGGCCTGCGCCGGGGCCGGATCGACGCAGTAGTCCGCTACGCTCTCCGCGTATCGGGCTGGATTGCGGCGCATGAAGTCACACTGCAGGCCGGACAGGTTCTCCACTGCGATCGCGGTGGGCCGCCAGGCTTCCAGGCGCTGCAGCAGAGGTTCCAGCATCGCCGGCGTGAAGGTCTTCGGCAGGCTGGACAGGTGCGGGCTGCCCAGTACCAGTACTTCGTTCGGGCGTCCTGCGGGCGGTCCCTTCAGCTGGTCCGGGTGGAACGCCGGTCGATAGGCGGTGTCGTTGGCCAGCGCGCTGCTGCTGCACACGGCCAGGAAGAGAAGGCTGGCAAAGCGAGGGAACATGCGATCTCCATGTCGATAAGCGTCCTGCGGGACCTTCATGCTGGTCATTTTCTCCGGCTGGGGAATCCCGCATTGGTCATGTAAACCTTTCTGCCTTGAGCTGCATCCTTCTGCTGAGCGATGCTGTACTCAGCGCTCAGGCAATGCAGAACATGACATCCGACGACTGGACCATCGACAGTCCGCGGCTGCACCTCCGGCCATTCACGCCCGGTGACGCCGACGAGGCATTTGCGGGAATCACACCCGGGCTGACCCGCTACATGGCCTTCGAGCCGCCTCCGTCGGAGGCGGCGTTTGCTGCGGTCTGGCAGACGTGGCTACCCACCATTGCCGACGGGACCGACATCACGTTCGTGATCCGCAGGCGCGAGGATGATGTATTCCTTGGCCTGGCAGGCCTGCATCGAGCCGGGGAAGCAGAACCCGAGCTGGGCATCTGGATCGCAGAAGTGATGCATGGGCACGGCTATGGCCGCGAAGCAGTGGCGGCGGTGTGGTCGGCGGCCTCCGAGCGCCTGCGCTGTGCGGCGTTCCGCTACCCGGTGGCGGAACGGAACCGGTCCAGCCGTTCACTGGCTGAGTCCCTCGGTGGGCAGGCGGTGGCACGTGAGCAGGGCGTGAAGTACACAGCAATCGTCTACCGCATTCCGGCTGCAATGCATGGAGTTGCGACGGACGTCGCGGAATCCCGCTAAAGCGGCCGACGGCATCGCCGATACTCCCTCTGGATCCCGCTCCAGTCACTCGCCGCAGGACCCGGGACTGCCCCCGATGGGCGGTCCGCGCAGTGTGTTCCGCCGCTTCCAGATGCCGATCGCACCCGCAGCAGACGCTCTTGGCAGTCGCTCGAGAGGTGCCGGTTGGCACCTGTAGTCCCTGGCAACTGATGTTGCCGCCGGGCATCCCGCCCGTCGGGTCACAACCGCTTACCGGACACCGAGGATCAGACAATGCTCATTCCAGGCTTCACGGCGGGCGCGCAGGCGCCGGCCGAGCTGCATACCCGTTGGTCGCCGTGGCGTGCGCTGCTTGGCGTACTGGCGCCACAGCAACGCACCCGCACAGAGAAGGCGGTGACCGACCGCACCGAGCTGGAAGCGCAGGTGGCCGCGCTGCATCGCGTGCAGGCCGTCATCGAGTTCGCGCTCGACGGCACCATCCTGCAGGCCAATGACAATTTCCTGCAGGCGATGGGCTATCGGCTGGAGGAGATCCAGGGCGGGCATCATTCCCTGTTCGTCGACCCCGAGCAGGCGCGCAGCGCTGAATACCGCGACTTCTGGGCGCGCTTGGGGCGCGGCGAATATGACGCCGGACAGTACCGCCGCTTCGGCAAGGGCCAGCGCGAGATCTGGATCCAGGCCTCGTACAACCCGGTGCTGGACCGCCAGGGGCGGCCGTACAAGGTGGTCAAGTTCGCGACCGACATCACCGCGCAGAAGCTGCAGGCGGCCGACTCGGCGGGGCAACTGGCCGCGATCGCCAAGTCGCAGGCGGTGATCGAGTTCAGCATGGATGGCCGCATCCTGTCGGCCAATGACAATTTCCTGGCCGCCACCGGCTACAGCCTGGACGAGGTGCGCGGGCAGCACCATTCGTTGTTTGTCGAGCCCGAGCATCGCAGCAGCGTCGAATATCGCCAGTTCTGGGAGAAACTGGGGCGTGGCGAGTATGACGCCGGGCAGTATCGGCGCCTGGGCAAGGGCGGGCGCGAGGTCTGGATCCAGGCATCCTACAACCCGATCCTGGACCTCAACGGCAAGCCGTTCAAGGTCGTCAAGTACGCTACCGACATCACCGTGCAGGTGCATGAGAACCAGGCCATGCAGCGCGCCGTGGCGCAGACCCGCGAGGTGGTGGCTGCCGCCAAGCAGGGCGACCTGACCCAGCGCGTGGCCACCACCGACAAGAACGGACCGATCGCCGAACTGTGCGAAGGCGTGAATTCGCTGGTCGAGGCGATGGCGGCCATCATCGGCCAGATCAAGTTCGCTGCGGACACCATCGCAGTCGGCGCGACTGAAATCGCACAGGGCAACAGCGACCTCTCGCAGCGCACCGAGCAGCAGGCGGCCTCGCTGGAGGAAACCGCCGTGTCGATGAAGGGACTGGCCGAGACCGTGCAGCGCACGGCCACCAACGCGCGCCAGGCCAGCCAGCTGGCCGGTGGAGCGGCCGACGTCGCCGCGCGAGGCGGCAATGTGGTGCATGAGGTGGTCGAGACGATGGCGGTGATCAATGCCTCGTCGCGGCGCATCGTCGACATCATCGGGGTGATCGACGGCATCGCCTTCCAGACCAACATTCTCGCGCTGAACGCAGCGGTGGAGGCTGCGCGTGCCGGTGAACATGGCCGTGGCTTCGCCGTGGTTGCAACCGAGATCCGCGAGTTGTCGCAGCGTTCGGCCAGCGCAGCCAAGGAGATCAAGCACCTGATCGATGAGTCGGTTGCCAATGTGGGCGCCGGCACGGCGCAGGTTGAGAGCGCGGGCCGCACCATGGATGAAATCGTGACCAGCGTGCGCCGGGTCAGTGACCTGATGACCGAAATCAGCACTGCCTCGCAGCAGCAGTGCGACGACATCCAGCAGATGAATCATGCGGTTGACCTGATCGATCAGGGCACCCAGCAGAACGCGGCCCTGGTCGAGGAGGCGTCGGCGGCGGCGCGCAGCATGGAAGAACAGTCGGCGCAGCTGCTGCAGACCGTGGCCAGCTTCCGCGTGCAGGGCGGGGCCGGGCATCGGCATGGAGCGGCGGCGCTGCACGCGGTCTAGACGCGGCGCCCGGACCAGTCTTCCGTGGTGCCGGTGTCGCCGCGTACGCAGTTGCGGCCGGCATGCTTGGCGCGATACAGGGCCTGGTCGGCGCGTTCGACCAGGTCGCGCGGATCGCGGTCTTCGCCCGGTGCCTGCCAGGCCACGCCGATGCTGATGGTGACGGTGGCTTCAGGGGCGGGCAGGGCTGCGGCTTCGACCGAAGCGCGCAGCCGTTCGCCCAGGCCCAGGGCGTGGGCGGCATCGGGCGAGGGCAGGGCGGCGATGAACTCTTCGCCGCCATAGCGGGCCAGCAGATCGTCACCCCGTTGCAGGCAGCCATCAAGGATGGCAGCCACCGACTGCAGGCGACGATCGCCTTCCGGGTGGCCGTAGGTGTCATTGAGCCGTTTGAAGTGGTCGATGTCGATCATCAGTACCGCCAGCCCGAGTCCCTGGACGAGGCGGCTGCTGCCGCGTTCGCCCGGGTGATGGCGGCACTGGAGCCGATCCGGCGGCCGGCGGAGACCAAGCCCAGACTGACGGATCCCGCTAAGGCTCGGTTGAGGGAGGCAAAAGTCGGATCAAAGCGGCGCTGACGCGGCGCTGGGCCAATGCCCAGCGCTCGCCGGTGTCGTTACTCGGTAGCGGGCTTGGCACGGGGCTTGAGCCTAAAGCTCACGCCTAGCCGATTGATCGCGTTCATTGCCGCGATGGTGAGCGTAAGATCGACAAGGTCCTTCTCGCTGAAGGCTGCGGCCACGGCCTGATACGCCTCGTCAGATGCGTGGGTCTCGCTGACAAGCGTCACTTCCTCAGACCATGCCAACGCGGCGCGCTCTTGCTCCGAGAACAGGTACGAGGCTTCGTGCCAAACAGGCAGAAGGGTGATTGTGTCGAAGGGCATGCCTTCCTTGAGTAGATCGCGTGTGTGGATGTCTATGCAGTGCGCGCATCCATTCAGTTGAGAAACGCGCAAGAACACCAGGTGGATCAATTTTGAGGGCAACGATGTGCCGGTGGTCACAAAGTGATGGAGCTGTCCAACCGCTTTGGCACCCTCGGGAGAGACCACAAACCAGTTCGCTCGGTTCATTTCTAACGTCCTTTTCCTCTAAGTGTGGGCCGGAGTCGGTCCACTCAAAGGTAGGGACGCCGAGCAGGGACGGTTCGTGACAGCTGATAGCGTGCGCCAGAATAGGCGCTTGGCTGAGCACTGGTGTGCGGTGGGGCTCTACCCGGGCCTGCCGCCGCGCGAGGCCGTGGACCCCCTGACCGACAGCACGCTCATCGCGCCGGCCACGCCTCTGCCGGGCCTACCCCCGACCCGCGAGCAGCAGCAACAGGCCCGGCGCCTGGCTGAGGCTGGGGCGAAGGAGATCGAGCGGATCAAGGCAGCGCTGGAGCCGCGCAAGCCGCCGGCGGAGACGAAACCCCGAGCGAGGGACATCCGCAGCAAGGCGCGGTTGAGGGCGGGGCTGCAGCAGATGCGCGGCGGTGTGTAGCGAGAGAGAATGAAGAAAAAAGGCGGAGCCGGAAGATTCACGACTCCATTACGCCATTTTCTTTTAAACCCTTATGCCGCAAGGGTCTTTGGTGCCGGTGAAAGGACTCGAACCTTCATGGGGTCACCCCCGGCTGATTTTGAGTCAGCTGCGTATACCATTCCGCCACACCGGCAGGCAGCGTGCGATTGTAAACGAGGTCGGCACGGCTTTCATAGTGGGGAGGCCGATCAGGGCGCGTCCTGTCGGCTTCGGCCCAGTGGTGGCTATACTGCGGCGGCTTGAATGCCTCCAGGAGTGGTAGCCGATGACAGTGTTGCAGGACCTGAGGGTGCTGGTGGTCGAGAACGACGAGATGAGTGCCGCACTGCTCCAGATGCAGCTGGTGCATGCCGGTGCAACGGTGGTGGGTCTGGCCGCGAGCGTCGCTGAGGCGCTGCGCCTGCTGGAGGCGTCGACCCCGGACGTTGCCCTGCTTGATTACCGCCTGGCCCGCAATGAGACCAGCGAGCCGGTGGCCGCGGCGCTGTCGGCGCGTGGCGTGCCGTTCGTGCTGGCCACCGGCATGCTGGCCGAGCAGCTGCCCGGGCCGATGCTGGCCGGCGTGCTGCTGGTCAAGCCGTATCTCTCGGCAGATCTGAGCCAGGCGCTGGTACGCGCAGTGGGCCGCGCCAGCGCCAGGGCCTGATTGGCGCATGCTGAAGCGGTGGGCGTATCCTGCCCGGGCCTGAATGCTCAGGCCTACAAGGAGAGTGGCATGAAGAAGTGGATCAAGCGCATGGTCGCTGCGGGTGTCCTTTCGATGGCGGTCTTCGGTGGTACGGCCTCTGCCGCGTGGTGCGGCCAGCCCTGTTTCCAGCTCTACAAGAGCTGTATCGCGCGGGGTGGTGAGGTCGAACAATGCCTGCAGGAACAGGCCTTCTGCGAAGAGGCGATGTGCGGCGGCAATCCCTGATCCATGAACCCCGCCCAGGCGGGGTTTTTCATCTGTGCGCGGTATTCAGCCCGCTTCTTCGTACACGTAGCGGATCTCTTCGCGGTCGTCGAGGATGCGGTACTGGCGCGCCAGATCATCCGGATCGGGATTGAGCCAGGCATCGAGGTGTTCCCTGCGGATGGGAACGACGCCGCGGTCGTGGCCCGCAGCAGCGACGTCGTGCGGAGGCGTGTCGGTGATGGTGGCAAATGACAGCAGGCGACCTTCCGGTCCTTCCCATTCCGCCCACAGGCAGGCCAGCAGCAGATCGCGCGGGGGATCAGGCCGGAACTCCAGCACCACGTCCTGCTCCTTCTCATCGGCACCCGGCGTAGGGCCGGCGGTGGCGTGACGCGGTACGTGCTCATAGAACGCCTGCACCACCACCACGCCGTGGCGCAGCCCGAACGCACCGCGCCAATAGCCTTCCAGGCTGTCGCGCCTCGCGTTGTAGGTGCCGGGATAGAGGATGTCGTTGCGCACCGGCTTGTCCGGCAGCCGGCACTGGTAGCGCATCGGCTTGATCACGCGTTTGCCGCCCTCGCTGACCATGACCGGTGCGTAGGTGCCAGGGAAAATGCGGTTGTCGCGCGGCAGCAGCTGCACCCGGTGCAGGTCTTCCAGCCGAGCCTGCGCACGATCGATGCGGTTGCCGGCCACGCGCAGGTCGTTGCGTGCCTTCTGGGTGGGGCGGGTCGCCAGCGTGGCGTTGGCGATATCGCGTCGCTCGCGCTGGCGGGCCAGCTCCGCTTCCAGATCCTGGCGCTCCTGCGCATGCCATTGCTGGATTTTCGCGACGATGTCGCGGCCCTGCTCGGTGCGCGCACCGGCGAAGCCGTCATCCATGGCCTTGGGAGTTCTGGGGCGCTTCTTGCCGGGATCGTGCGCGTACAGCTCCGCGAATTCTTCCAGCGACAGGATGGCGCCGAACTCGCGCACCAGCTTGGCGTAGTCGGCGCGGATCAGAGCGGAATAGCACATGGGAACTCTGCAGGCGCGGGTCGCAGCAGTTGCGACATGGATGAGGCAGGATAGCCCGACCTACAGGGAGAAAGTGCATGAATGATTCCGTCGCCTGCCAGTTCCGCGACGCCGTGCCCACGGTCGAAGACTATTGCCAGCTGCGTGTGCTGGCGGGCCTCAGTGCCAAGAGCCAGGAGGCGGCGGCACGCGCGCTGCCCAATACCCTGTATGGCGTGTGCGCCTACCAGGGCAACGAGCTGGTGGCGATGGGGCGCATCGTCGGCGATGGGGGCTGCCACCTGCAGGTCTGCGATATCGCCGTGTTGCCGCGCCTGCAGGGGCAGGGCCTGGGCAAGGAAGTGATGCGTCGCCTGGAGGGCTGGATGCAGGCAAACCTGCCGCCGTCGGCATACGTCAGCCTTCTGGCAGATGGTGAAGCGCACCGGCTGTACGCGCAGTTTGGTTTCGCACCTACCGCACCTGCATCGATCGGGATGTATCGCCGGTTCTGAGGTGTGTCCAGGCTGAGACCATCCATGCTGGATCGGGCCTTTTCAGAAATCACAGGCAAAGAAAAACCCCGGCCGAAGCCGGGGTTCTAAAGAATTGGCGTCCCCACGGGGATTCGAACCCCGGTCGCCACC